>JAEXGP010000099.1 GCA_023450775.1 Actinomycetes bacterium
GGTGGCGCAGCACCGCCGGGTCGGGTCGCCGCCCGCCGATCTCCGAGCCGTAGCGCCGGAGCACCACCACCAGGTACGCCGCGGCGGCGCCCCACTGGACGACCACCGTGCCGGCGGCGGACCCCGCGAGACCCCAGCCCAGGCCGAGCACCAGCGGCACCTCGATGGCCAGGTTCACCGCGTTGGCGACGACCGTGACGGCGAGCGGCGTGCGCGCGTCGACGTGGCCGCGCAACGCGCCGGTGCCGGCCATCGTCACGCACACCGCCGGCACGCCGAGGAGGCTGATGTAGAGGTAGGTGCGGGCGCCGTCGGCGACGGCGTCGCTGGGGGAGAGCCACGACGTGAGCGGGACGCCGAGGACGGCGAGCACCGCGGCGGCGGCCAGGCCGCACCCGAGGCCCAGCCACATGCCCTGGACCGACTGCTCCGCCGCCTCCGCGGGTCGACCTGCGCCGCGCAGCCGGGCGACGGTGGCGGCGGTCCCGAACGTCAGGAACACGAGCACGCCGGTGGACGTGAGCAGGATCGTCGACGCCACCGCCAACGACGCCAGCGCGTCCCCGCCGATGCGGCCGACGACCGCGGTGTCGACGAGCAGGTAGAGCGGCTCGGCCGTGAGCGTCAGGAACGCCGGCCCGGCGAGCCGCCAGATCTCGCGGTCGAGCTCCCGGGCGGAGGGGGCGACGTTCACGCCGCTCGCGGGCCGGCGCTCACACCGGGATCCAGAGGAGCGTGACCATCTCCACCGTCACGTCGGTGCGCGACAGCGTGATCTGCGCCTCCTCGATCTCGTCGGCGACGGCCCGCCACTCGTCGTCGATCGCCACCAGCTGCGCGGCGAGCTCCTCCTCGAGCGCCCGCACGTCGTCGAGCTTGTCGGCGACGGCCGCTGCCGCGTCCTCGGCCCGCTGCCGGGCCTTGCCCACGCGCTCACGGCCGGCCATGGCGGTGCGGGCCGCGGTGGCCAGGCCCCGAGTGCGACTCCGGCCGCCGAGCAACCCGCCGAGCAGGGAGCCGGCCATGTCGGTGAGCTCGGTGGAGCCGGCGGCATCGGCGGCCTGCTCGGCCGACGCGGCGCGGCGCTGCGCGGTCTCGACCGCCGCCCTCGACCGTTCGATCCGGGCGGTCAACCGCTCGCGGATCTTGTCCGACTCGGCGTCGGCCGCGGCCTGGGCCGCCTCGTCGCAGCGCGCCGCGAACTCCTCGGCCGACTCGCCCACGCGTCCCCACAGCTTCAGCTTGCGGTTGACCGGCACCGTGAGGACCTGCTCGCGCACGAGCAGGTCCTTCAGGCGCTTCGAGAGGTCCGTGTAGAAGCCCTTGGTGCCGATCCTGGCGTCGGTCGGCAGGTAGGTGGCGCCGGCCGGCGCGTCCGGGCGCAGGTCTCGGTCGTCGTGGTCGACCACGGTGGCGGCGGCGGGGTCCACGACGTCGCCGAGCGGCGTCAGCACCGCCTCCCACTCCTGCACCTCACGGATGGCAGCCTTGGCGTCGTCGAACAGCAACGACACCCGTAGGGCGATGCCGGCCTGGAGCACGGTGCTGGTCGGTACCGAGCCGACCGCCGACGCCCACGGCGCGGCGGGGTCCAGGTACCGGACGGGCACGCCGTCCGCCACCTTCGGCATGATCGCCGACCCCTCGCTCGACATGCCGCTCGACATGCCGCTCGACGCGCCGCCGGCCGTCGGTGCGTCGACCCCGGGCGCGGGTGCGTCCACGCCCGGTGCCGGCGTCGATGCGTCGAGCACGGGAGCCGCCTCGAGCACGGGAGCCGCGTCGGGAGCAGGCGCTGCCGCCGGCGCCGGAGCCGCCGTCGAGCCGGCCACCGGGACCTCCTCCCGGCCGGGGAGCAGCGCGAGCTGGGCGCCGGTGACCGGGCCGCGCAGGTACGACATCGCCCACCGCGACCCGAACCGCACGGGCAGGTCGGAACCCGTGCGGTGCCAGAGGAACTGTCGCTTGCCGAGCGCGGTGATCGACGCGTCGAGCGCCGCCACGTCCACCCCGCCGGCGGCGGGTGCCATGCCCTCGAGCAGCCGGGCCTTGTCGCGCTCGGTCTGGAGCCGGCCCACCATCCAGGTGCCGGCGTTGGACATGGCCTTGTAGTCCAGGTCGACCGGGTTCTGGGTGGCCAGGACCATGCCCACGCCGAACGCCCGGGCCTGCTTGAGGATGGTCAGTATCGGCGCCTTGGTCGCGGGCTGCGCGGTCGGCGGCGCGTAGCCGGCCACCTCGTCCAGGTAGACCAGCGCCCGGAGGCGGTCGGTGCCGGGCTGGCCTCGGAACCACCGGATCACCGACGCCAGCACCCGGCTCACCACGAGCTGGCGTTCGGCATCCGACAGGTGCGAGACGGCGATCACGGCGAGCGACGGGCGGCCGTCGTCGGCGAAGAGCAGGCGCTGCGGGTCGAGCGGCGCGCCGCCGAACCAGTCCTGGAACCCCGGCGCGGCCAGGATGCCGTTGAGCCGGACCGCCAGCTTGGTGCGGGCGTCGGGACCGATGACCGTGTCGAGCTCCATCACGCCGAGCCGACGCATGGGCGGGTCCTGGATGCGCTGCAGCAGCGTGGCCAGGTCGAGCGACTCTCCCGCGCTCCAGGCGGCGTGGACGATGTTGGCGACGAGCAGGTGCTCCGGGCTGGCGAGCGGATCGCCCTCCACTCCGACGAGCCCGAGCAGCCCCGAGGTGATCGCCTGCACCTCGGCCTCGACCGCCTCGGCCTCCGGAACCGACCCGTCGGCACCGGCCGGCGCGCCCAGCGAGCCGACCACGTCCAACGGCGTCGCCGCGGCGGACCCCGGCGTGTACACGCCCATCCGGACCTTCGCCCGCAGCGCTGCGATCCGCTCGGGTCCGATGCCCCAGTCGGCCAGTCCGTCGCGCCACGTGGACGCCACCTGAGCCGGGTCGGACCCGTCGGGCACCCAGGGGGCGAAGTCGTCGGGCCGCAGCTCGGGGAACGTCAGGAGCAGGTTCGTGAGGTCGCCCTTGGGGTCGATGGCCAGCACCGGCACCCCGGAGAGCAGCACCTCCTCCATGAGCGCCACCGCCAGCCCCGTCTTGCCCGAGCCGGTCATGCCCACGATCACGCCGTGGGTGGTCAGGTCGGCCGGGTCGACCAGCGCCGGCTCGCCGGTCCGGGCGCCCGCCTCGTCCAGACGTTCGCCGACCCGGAGCCCCTCGGATCCCGTCGATGTCGACATGGGGGAGAGCCTGTCATGTGGACGGGGCCCGGGCGCCGCCGTTCCGGTCACGCCCCCGAGCATCGGCGCGCCGCTCCCGACGCCGGCCGGAGGGGTGCTCCATCGCGTCGGCCCGGGACCGTGCGATCATGCGGCGATGGCCCGGCGGACCCGATCGAAGAAGCAGCGGCGCGGCGGCGTGCTCGGGTGGATGGCCGACCACCGGGGCGTCACGATCGTGGGAGCGCTCGTCCTGGTCGTCGTGATCGTCGTGGTCGTGGCCAAGCTCATGGCCGACAGCGCCGCCGCGTCGGACACCGAGGACCGGGCGGAGGAGATCCGCGAGCTCCTGGAGGGCGCCACCCCCGACGACTTCCTGGCCTTCAACGCGGGGGTCCAGAAGGACGGCAGCGTGGCGCAGCAGGTGCGCGACCAGCCCGACTTCGTGAACGTGCGGGCGACGGCCGACCTGTCGTTCATCCGCTTCCAGCCCGAGGGCTGGTGGTCGGGGTTCACCGAGCGCTGCATCGTCGCCCAGGTCCGCGCCGGCGGCGTGGACGTGTCGGTTCCCAAGTCGGCCTGCGTGCGCGTCGAGGCCCCGAACTCGTGAGGCGACGTCCACCCGGTGGGGCGGGTGCGTCGCCCGACGCGGCCCAGGGGACGACCGCGCCCGTGCCGGGGTGGCCCGCGCTCGTCACGCGGGGCCTCGGCAAGGACTTCGGCGACCGCACCGCCGTCGGCTCGCTGGACCTCGACGTGCCGGTGGGGAGCTTCTTCGGCCTCGTCGGCCCCAACGGGTCCGGCAAGACCACCACGCTGCGGATGGCGTCCGGACTCCAGCGACCCGACCGCGGCCAGGTCTGGATCGCCGGGCACGACACCTGGGCGGAGCCGGTGGCGGTCCGCCGCTTGCTCGGCGTGGTGCCCGACCCGCTGCACCTGTTCGACCGGCTGACCGCCCGTGAGCTGCTCGGCCACCTCGGCGAGCTCCGGGGCCTGGCCCGCGACGAGGTGGAGCGCCGCAGCGACGAGCTGCTGTCGGTGCTCGGCCTGGCCGAGGCGTCGGCCGAACTGATCGGCAGCTACAGCCACGGCATGCGCAAGAAGACGTCGCTGGCGTGCGCGCTGCTGCACCGGCCGGCGGTCCTGCTGCTCGACGAGCCGTTCGAGGGCGTCGATCCCGTCTCGGCGGTGACGATCAGGGGACTGCTCGACCGCTACCGCGCCGCGGGCGGGACGGTCGTGTTCTCGAGCCACGTCATGGACCTGGTCGAGCGCTTCTGCGACCACGTGGCGGTGATGGCGACGGGTCGCCTGCTCGCCGCGGGACCGATCGACCAGGTGCGCGCCGGTCGACGCCTGGAGGACGCGTTCATCCAGATGGTCGGCGCCCGGCCGATCGAGGGCGACGACCTCGACTGGCTCGCCGGCGGTTCCGGCGCCGCGAGCGATCCGGGCGCACCCGCCGCACCGGGCCCTGCTCCCGGTCCAGGCCCGATCGACTCGGACCGGTCGTCGACGCCGTGACGACCGGCGAGGTGTCGCTCGGCCGGGCCTGCCGGTCCCTGGCGTCGCTCAAGTGGAACCTCCTGCGCAACGGCCTGCGGGGTCGTCTGCAGCTGCGGCTCCAGACGTGGACCTCGCTCGTCGCCTCGAGCGTGCTGGGTCTGTTCGGCCTGGCCGCGTTCGCCGGCGTGGGCCGGTCGTTCGCCAACGGCGACCTGGTCGTCGTGATCCTGCTGCCGGTGATCGTGGCGGGCATCGCCCTCCTGTCGGCCGCCGCGGGAGTGGAGACCACGATCGACCTCCGCAACCTGGCGTCGGAGCCGATCGGGCCGCAACGCCTCGGGGCCGCGGCGCTGACCGCGGCGCTGGTGGGGCCGCCGTCGCTGCTCGCCGGCCTGTCGGGCGTGGGGCTCTACCTGGGCTTCGCCGGCGAGGCGGGCCTGGCCGGACGGGTGGTGGTGGGCGCCGCGGTCGTGGCGTGGTGGGCGACGCTGCTGCTGGCCAGCCGCACCGCCGCCAACGTGCTCGGCGTGCTGGCGCACGGACGGTCGCGCCACGTCGCCCAGACGCTGGCGGCGTTCGCCGCGGTCGGCATGTGGTTCGGCGCGCAGGTGGGCCTCCAGGCGATCCAGTCGTGGGACCGGGAGCGGTGGGAGCGGCTGGCGGACGTGTTCGCGTGGACGCCACCGGGCCAGCTCGGACGGGCCCTGGCCACGGCGTCGTCGGCCCCGGGCACCGCGGCGCTGCACGTGCTGGTCGCCGTGGTGTGGCTGCCGGTGCTGTGGTGGATCCACGGCGTCACCACCGGTCGGCTGGTCACGGCCCCGGTGCGGCCGGGCACCGACGCCCGGACCGTCCGAACCGGTCGCGTCGGCGTGCGCGCCGGGCTGCTGCGGTTCCTGCCGCCGGGGCGGGCGACCGCGGTCGGGGCCCGGACCATGCGGACCAAGGCCCGCACGCCGCGGGAGGCGGTGAACACGGTCGTCGCGCTGCTGCTCGGCATGGGCGCGCTCGTGGCCGGACCGCTGTTCGGCGGGTCGCCCGACTCGCGGATCGTGCTCACCGCCGGCCTGCTGCACTTCGCCGTCCTCTTCGAGTCGTCGAACGCGTTCGGCTTCGACGGCCCGCCGCTGTGGATGGAGGTGGCGGCCGGCGCCGACGGGCGCACGCTCGTGCGCGGCAAGGCGGTGGCGTCGATCACCACGATGACCCCGTTCGCGGTGCTGCTGGTGGTGGCGCTGGCGGCGATCCACGGCGGGTGGGAGTGGGCGCCGGCCGCGCTGCTGCTCGCGGCGGGGTCCGTGCTGCTGGCGACGGGCGCCTCGGTGGTGTCGGCCACGGTCGCGCCGTTCGCGGTCCCCGACAGCCCCAACCCCTTCGCCGCGGGCGACACCGGTCAGGGCTGCGTGGCCAGCCTGGTGCTGATGGCCGACATGGTCGTGCTGAGCGTGGTGTCGTTGCCGGTCGGGGTCCTGGTGTGGTGGGCGTCGACGCAGTCCGCGGGCCTGACCGCGGCGGTCGCCCTGCTGGGGCCGGTCGTCGGTGCGGGCGTGCTGTGGGGGTGCCTCCGGCTGGCCGGCGGGATGATCGAGGGCCGGGAACCGGAGCTCGTCGCCCGCATCACCCCCGCCCGCTGACCCGGGCGAGGACGGGCTGACGTCGGACGGGAGCGGCCGAGAAACCCGGCTGCGGGCCCCACGCGTGCGGGCGATAGCCTCGCGACGTGCCCGAGTACCGCTCCCACACCACCACGCACGGCCGCAACATGGCGGGTGCCCGAGCCCTGTGGCGGGCGACGGGCATGACCGACGACGACTTCGACAAGCCGATCATCGCCGTCGCCAACTCCTTCACGCAGTTCGTGCCCGGCCACGTGCACCTCAAGGACCTCGGCCAGCTGGTCGCGGGCGAGATCGAGGCGGCCGGCGGGGTGGCCAAGGAGTTCAACACGATCGCCGTCGACGACGGCATCGCCATGGGCCACGGCGGGATGCTCTACAGCCTGCCCAGTCGGGATCTCATCGCGGACGCGGTCGAGTACATGGTCAACGCGCACTGCGCGGACGCGCTGGTGTGCATCTCCAACTGCGACAAGATCACGCCGGGCATGCTCATGGCCGCCATGCGCCTGAACATCCCCACGGTGTTCGTGTCGGGAGGCCCCATGGAGGCCGGCAAGACCCGCCTCGCCGGCACCGAGGTCAAGGTCGACCTGATCTCCGCCATGGCCAAGGCGGGCGACAAGAACGTGAGCGACGAGGAGGTGGCCGCCGTCGAGCGCTCGGCGTGCCCCACCTGCGGCTCGTGCTCGGGCATGTTCACCGCGAACTCCATGAACTGCCTCACCGAGGCGCTCGGGCTCAGCCTGCCCGGCAACGGCACGGTGGTCGCCACCCACTCGGACCGGGAGCAGCTGTTCCTGCGCGCCGGGCGCGTCGTGGTCGACATCGCCCGCCGCTACTACGAGAAGGACGACGACTCGGTCCTGCCCCGTTCGATCGCCGATCGGCGGGCCTTCAGCAACGCCATGTCGCTCGACATCGCCATGGGCGGCAGCACCAACACCGTGCTCCACCTGCTGGCCGCGGCCCACGAGGGCGAGATCCCGTTCACCATGGCCGACATCGATGCGCTCAGCCGGTCGCTGCCGAACATCTGCAAGGTCGCCCCGGCCACCGACCGCTACCACATCGAGGACGTGCACCGGGCGGGCGGCATCCCGGCCATCCTGGGCGAGCTCGACCGGGCCGGCCTGATCGACGCGCAGGCCCCCACCGTCCACTCCCAGACGATGGCTGCCGCACTCGACGAGTGGGACATCGCCCGGCCCACGTGCACGGCCGAGGCCAAGGAGTTCTGGCGGGCGGGTCCCGCCGGCATCCCCACGCAGGTGGCGTTCAGCCAGTCCACCCGTTGGGACTCCCTCGACGCCGACCGGGTCAACGGCTGCATCCGCGACGTCGAGCACGCGTACGCGGCAGAGGGCGGACTGGCCGTGCTGTTCGGCAACCTCGCTCCCGATGGCTGCATCGTCAAGACCGCCGGGGTGGACGAGGAGATCTGGCGCTTCTCCGGTCCGGCCCGGGTGTACGAGAGCCAGGACGCGGCCGTCGAGGGCATCCTCGGCGAGGAGGTCGTGGCGGGCGAGGTCGTCGTCATCCGCTACGAGGGGCCCAAGGGCGGCCCCGGCATGCAAGAGATGCTGTACCCGACCACGTACCTCAAGAGCCGTGGCCTCGGGAAGGAGTGCGCGCTGCTCACCGACGGGCGGTTCTCCGGCGGCACGTCCGGCCTGTCCATCGGCCACGCGTCGCCCGAGGCGGCCGAGGGCGGCCTGATCGGCCTGGTGCACACCGGCGACCTGATCGAGATCGACATCCCCAACCGCTCCATCCACCTGGCGGTGGACGACGCCGAGCTGGCGCGCCGCCACGAGGCGGAGCTCGAGCGGGGCGCGGCGGCGTGGACGCCGCACGACCGGGACCGCACGGTGTCGGTCGCGCTGCAGGCGTACGCCGCGCTGACGACCTCGGCGTCGCGAGGTGCGGTGCGGGACCTCTCGCAGATCGTCTCGACGCACCGCCCGGACTGACGGTCGCGATCGCTGGCGCGATTCTCGTGACCGGGAGCACGCTCCTGCGGCGTTCCCGGTGGTCAGAATCCGGAGGCGGGGGAGCGACGGTCCGTCAGTCCTCGTCGGGACGGCTGCCCGAGCGCATACCGCCCTGCCAGCGGCGGCCCCGCCAGCGCAGGTACTCGCGCACGCCGACCACC
>JAEXGP010000118.1 GCA_023450775.1 Actinomycetes bacterium
CTCGACCGGCGCGACGGCCAGCCCGCGCTCGGCGCCGAGGCGCTGTCCGCCGCCGTCACGGGAGCAGGGACCGTGGCGCCGGGCACCACCTCGACGGTGACGGCCACCGTCGGCAACGTCGGCACCGCGGCGACGAGCGCCGGGAGCCTGGTCGCCGACATCACGGGACCCGCGGTCGACGGCACGGTCGTGACCGCGGCCGGCGACGGCTGGACCTGCGCCGGTCTCCGTTGCAGCACCACCGCGGCACTCGAGCCCTACGAGTCGGCGCCGCCGCTCACGATCACCACGACCGCGGCACCCACGGGCGAGGGCACCGGGACGCTCCGATTAGCTGCGACGGCCACCTCGGCGGCAGGGACTGCGATCGACGCCGAGGCGACCCTCGACCTGGTCGTCCGGGCGCCCGACACCAAGGACGTCTCGCTGCGGTTCGGCCGGCTGTCGCAGGCGTCGCTGGCGGCCCCGGCCACGCAGGACGTGCCGCTGTTCGTCACGCCGACCGGCCGGCTCGACGACGGCACGCTGCTGCACGACCCCGTCACCGTCACGTTCGACGTGGAGGCCCACGTCACCGTCGACTGGGCGCGCGCCGGCGCGGGCGGCCCGTGGTCCTGCTCCGCCGAGCACGAGCGCTGCACCTCCACCGGCGCGCTCCCCGCCGGCCGCCCGACGCTGCTGTCGGTGCCGGTCACGTACGAGCACGGTGCGGTCGAGGGCGTGTCCACGCTGCGGGCACGGGCCTCGACCGGCGACGGGGACGAGCCGGCGGAAGCCAGCACCTCGATCGTCGTGAACCCGCCGCCGAAGCCGGAGCTGCGGGCCCGGATCACGTCGACCGCGTCGGCCGAGGACCTCCCGGGCGCGCCGCTGCAGTTCGCCGTGGACGCCCCCCGGCCGCTGACCGTGCAGGTGACCAACCACGGCTCCCGTCCCGCGCTCGCCGGGTCGGAGCTGGACGTGGTCATCACGCCCGACGTCGACCAGGCCGTCGAACGTGCCGGCGGCGGCGGTTGGCGCTGCACCGGCTTCTCGTCGGACGGCGAGCGCAACGGCGACGGCCCGAAGCAGGTCGCAGGCGACACCCGCCTGCGCTGCAGCACGACCCTGCACCAGGACCTGGCGTCGGAGGCGACGCTCGACCTGCCGGTGACGCTCGCCCCGTCCACCGCGGGATCGTCCCGTTGGGAGGTCACGACCTCGCTCGACGGACGCCGAGCGCCGGGCGACGCACCGCAGTTCCGCGTCGACGTCGAGAGCGACGTCCCGCGGCTGGTCCCCGACCTCGAGGTGGACCACGGCCTCGTCCGCGGCGGTGTCGGCTCGGTCCAGGTCACGCTGACCAACCGCGGCCTGCTGGCCTCGGACGGGGGCGTGCTGGTCGTCGACCTGCCGCAGGGCGTGCGACCGTCGGACATCGCGGGCGAGGGCTGGACGTGCCCCGACACGGCGGTCGACGGCGCGCACGGCCACCTCACGTGCGTGACCGACGCCGAGGTCCCTCCCGGCGCCACCACGCCCCCGGTGCGGTTGGAGCTCTCGGTCGCGAAGTCGCGGCGCGACGACGTCGACGTGTGGATGTGGGCCACGGGCCCGAGCCAGGACCACCCGAGCGGCACGCGGGCCGGCACGACGGTCACCCTGCCGGTGCACGACGAGGAGGCCGTGGACGCGGGCGACGACCTCACCGTCGTCACGCCGGTCACCGGCCCCGACGGCCAGCCGCGGCCTGCCATCGTGCTGCTCCGGGGCGAGGCCAGCGGCTCGCTCGCCCGCCACGTCAGCTGGCAGCAGCGCTGCACCGTCGAGGGCGACGAGGGCTGCGACGGCGTCGAGCCCGCCGTCACCTGGTCGGGTGTCGCTCCCGGCCAGCACCCCACGACCGCGGTCGCGCGCTTCACGGCGCCGGACATCGACGCGCCGACCACCCTCCACCTCCGACTGACCGGCAGCAACGGCGGCTCGTACGAACGCCACTCCGACATGGAGGTCCACCTGGTGCCGGCGGCGTCGACCGCGCTGGGCAACCAGGTCGACCGCAGCTCCGGCTCCGCGGGCAGCACGCCGTCCACGGCCGCGGTCCCGTCGGGCAGCGGACCGTCGGCGCCCGACGAGGTGTCGGTCGCGATCGGCGACGGGTCGGTGCTCCAGGTGGCGACCCGCGACCAGGCCGTGCTGTCGGCCACCGCGTCCGGCACCGGTCCGTTCACGTGGTCCTGGCAGCAGACGTCGGGCCCGGACGCGACCGTCGTCGGCGCCAGCGCGTCGGCCGACCTGGTGTTCACGGCGCCGAACCTGGAGCCCGACCAGACGTCGCAGGACCTGGGGTTCGAGGTCACGGTCACCGATGCGCTCGGCGGGACCGCGACCGCGACGGCCGAGGTGGAGGTCGTGTGGGGCGACGACGGCCTGGAGGTCAGCGTCGCCGACGGCGCGGACGCGGTGGTGGCCCAGGTCGGCGGTCCGGTGGTGATCACCTCGCAGGTCACGTCCGCCGGCGCGCCGTACACCTACCGCTGGTCCTTCGACGGCGGCGACGTGGACCTGCCGTCGGGCACCGACACGAGCGATCCGTCGCTCTCGTTCACCGCCCCCGACGGCGACGGCGAGACGACGGTGCAACTGCAGGTCACCGACAGCTTCGGACGCGTGACGGTCGCCTCGGTGCCGCTCGACGTGACCGAGCTGCCGGCGGACGAGGTGCCGGTCGCCCTGTGCGACGCGCTGTCCTCGTTGTCCGCGGGCCTCCCCGGTGTGCTCTCCGGCGCGGACGGCACGGTGGCGGTGACGATCCCGTCGTCGACGATCGCCGGCACCACCTCGTCGCGGCCGGCGACGACCACGACCACCACCACCACACCGACCACACCGACCACGACCACGACGACCGGTCCGGCCACGACGACCACCACGACGCCGGCGGCGAGTTGCCCCTCGTCATCGAGGGCCACCTTCACGAACGCCGGGGCCGTGCTGCCCGGCGGCCTGGCGGTCACCGGCGCGTCCGGCCGGCTGTCGATCGCGGGCGTGCTCCTCTCCGAGGGCACCGTCGTCGTGCCGGCGGCCTGGGGCGCGGTCACGCTCGAGATCCCGTCCGACGGCCTGCTGCTGCCGTTCGTGACCAGCGAGGACATCGGCCTGCCGCTCGGGGCGCTGCAGGGCGACGGCGTGCCGTTCACCGGCGTCCCCGGCTGGGACGCCACGACCACGGTCACCTTCCCGAGCGGCGGCTCGCCGTACGCGGCGATCGACGCGTCCGCCACCGATCCCAGCGGCGACGGCCACGTCTCGATGACCGGCCGCGCCACCGGGTGGGGCACCACGCAGGTGCAGGTCACCGCGGTCGGGCTCGCCGGCATCGGGCCGGTGGACGTGGCGCTGTCGGGCACGCTCACCACGGCTCGCGCCGACGCGCCGGTCGTCTCCACCGTCCAGGGTTCGCTCGTCACGCCGGTGCCGCTCGCCGCCGACGTGACGCTGCGCTCGGCCCAGCTCTCATGGACGCCGGGGCCCGACGGCGGCACCGCCACGGGCGCGGCCGAGCTCGGACTGGGCGCGGG
>JAEXGP010000138.1 GCA_023450775.1 Actinomycetes bacterium
GTAGGTGGCGTCCGCACCGGCGGTCGCGGCGGCGACGGCCACGCCGGCCACCGGCGAGGCTGCGGCGCCACCGGCGACGGCACCGCCCACGGCGAGCTCCTTGGCGCACCGGCGGATCAGCCGGTCGGCGAGTTCGTCGGGCGTGGCGGTGGGGTCCTCGGCGCGCAGCCGGGACACGGCCTCGACGGCCATGGCGAAGCGCTGGTCGACCATGCGGTCGACGATCGGCACGAGCGAACGCTCGTCGGGGCGACGGCGGGCCACGCCGTCACGCTACCGAACCACCCCGGCCCTCCACGGTCGCGGAGGGCCGGAGCCGGTCCGTCATCACAGGGCCACCCCCGACGGCGCGGACGTGTCACGCCAGCGGTCCGCGTCGGGGAGTGGTGGGTTCCCGCTCAGGAGAGCGAGAGGTATGCCTCCGCCCGTCGACGACGCACGTTCGTCCGGCGCTTCCAGAAGGTCTGCTTCCAGTGGCGCACACGCCGCTTCGGTCGCTGGACCGCATGCGACTCGGGTGCGTCGTGCTCCTCGGTGTAGCCGTGGGTCGCGTGCGGCACCTCCAGCACCAGGCCGTCGTGGTCCTCGTCGAGGACGGCGATGTGCAGGGACTGGTTGACCGTGCGTCGCACCCTGCGGTGCTCCGCCTTGCGCAGATCCCGCTCCTCCTGCAGCGCAGAAGTGGCTCCGGACCGACGAGTACGGTGGCGGTTGGACATCGGCACCTCCCTGGGTTGTGGGTGGCGGGCCGGACGGGTCCGACCCGCTCCACTAGGGGACACCGGTCACCCGTCGCTGTCAAGGGTATGGACCTCGGCTCACGGGAACTTCACGGGAGGCTCACGGTGGTGATGGAGGGGCTCGTGGAGCTCGTGGTGGACGCCCGTTCGGCAGCGGGGGAGCGGCCGGCGATCGTCGGTGTCGGCGGGCCGATCTCGAGCGGCAAGTCCACGTTCGCCGGGCTGCTCGCGGAGCGGCTCGAGGCCGACGCCGGGCTCGCGGTCACGGTCGTCGCGGGCGACGGGTTCCTGTTCAGCAACGACGACCTGCACGCCCGCGGCCTGTTCGAGCGCAAGGGCTACCCCGAGTCGTTCGACGTGGCGGCACTGACGGCGTTCCTCGCCGCGGTGCGCGCCGGCGACGTGGATGTCGTCGCGCCGACCTACTCGCACGAGGCGTACGACGTGGTGCCGGGGACGGACCCGGTCGGCGAGGTCGACGTGCTGGTGGTCGAGGGCATCGTGGTGCTGCAGCCGGCGATGGAGGGCCAGCTCGATCTCGGCATCTACCTCCACGCGGAGCCCGACGACCTGCGCGACTGGTACACGGACCGCTTCGTCGAGCTGGTGGGCGAGGTCGAGGAGGGCTCGACGTCGATCCTGTCGCTGTTCCGGGGGCTGCAGGGTCAGGCGCTGCGCGACGCCGCGGTCAACGTGTGGGAGGCGATCAACGTGCCGAACAACGTCGAGTTCGTGGAGCCCACGCGGGGGAGCGCGGACGTCGTCGTGATCCAGGACGCCGAGCACCGACTGGTCGCCCTGGAGCACCGCTCGCGCTGACCGGCTGACGCTCCGCCGCCGCCGCTTTGGCCCTGTCACGGCTTTGGCGGCGATTTCCGTGGTCTGACGACGTCTCCGTCCGCCAAAGTGCGAACGGGGAGTGGGGCCGGCGGTCAGGACCAGGAGTCGTGCCGGCCGATCCGACGATCCGCGTCTGCCCGCGACCGGCGCTCGCTCCGCGACGGTCCCGACCGGGGTTGGTTCGACCACCAGACGAGTGCGACGCCGGCCATCCCCAGCACACCGATGACGACCACGATGACGATGCCGGTGAGCTGATCGGACGTCACGAGCGGTTGCCCCATCGATCGCCGATCCAAGGGGCCGGTGGCGGCACGTAGATCGGGACGCTCTGGCGCTCGTCGCTCTCGCCCGGCAGCGGCGGCGGTTGTTCCGTGAGGCCGGCTCGAGCGCGGACCCGATCGCGCGTCGCATCGATCCGACCACGCTGGTACGCCGACTCGAACTGGCCCTCGGCGTCCGAGAGTCGAGTCCTCAGTCGCCGTCGATCGACGATGAGCCAGGCGACCGCGAGCACGAGCACCCCGGACGCACACCACCCCAACAGCCCTGCCATGCCCTTCCCTCCCCGCAGTCCCTGGGTGACGTGTCTAGCAGCGTGGATGCCTCGACAGGGCCTGGAACTGCCCGAAACCGCGTGAGTTGCCGTCGCAGAGCGACGCAAACCGACGCAACAAGCGCCGACGAAGGGCTCCCAGAGCTAGATTCGTCACTGTGACGAAACGACGGGGTGGGGTGGTGGGGTCGGGGAACGCGACCGCGACGCGGTCGCCGTCAGCGGTGCCCGACCTCGAGGATCGCGATGAGACGAAGCGCTGCGCGTGGTGCGGTCGTCGCTTGCCGGATCCGGCGGCCACGGGACGTCCCAGGAGGTATTGCCGGCGTTCGTGCCGTCAACGGGCGTTCGAGGCTCGCCGGCGACTCGGTGAGCTGACCTGGGGTGAGGATCGCCTCAAGGAGCTCGTGAGCCGCATGGATGACCAGTACGTGGTCCTGGCGACGCTGCGGGACGCCGTCGACGAGATGCTGCGAGACGTCGAGGACGGACGTACCTGGGACACGGACACCAGGGACGAGCACGTACGACGTCTCAGCGCCTTGCTGGATGACGCGTCGTCGCCCCGGTGAACCGTCGCTCTGGCGTACGGACCGGTCGTCGGCCGACTGAAACCGCCGCCACAGCGAGTGCAGGTCCAAGAACCGGCGGGTCCGGGCAAACGCCGGAAATGCTGATTATGTCCGTACGGATGGATCTCGGAGACGGCGACGGCGGAGGCGTTCCTGCTGCTGTCGTCCGATGTCAGCCGATCGTCCATGCGAGGCGATGGCCGCCTCGGGCTACGTTGCTGACGCGCAGCCGTGAGGGAGGGAGTCTGTGCCCGAGTGTGGACCGCCACCGTCGATCGTGGCCTACGTGGGTCCCCCCGAGCTGTGGGGTCAGCCGGGCGGTCCTGCTCCGGTCGTCGTGAATGCCGCAACCGTGCTCGACATGGTGAACGGCTTCGCTCCGACATGCGCCTTCGGCTGGGCGTTCGAGGGGCAGGCACCGCAAGCTCCGATCACCACGACCACCACCGTGGCGGCCAGGTCTCCTCGATCGTTCACGCCGCCAGGTGCGGCGGAACCTGCTGCAGCGGATCCGGGGTTCGCGGTGGCGGTCATCGCAGCCATGGCGGCGCTCGTCGTCGGGTGGACGTTCGGTCGTCTGTCCGGCGAGCGGCGGGCCCGTCGGCGAGCGAACGGCAGAGGAGGCGCTCCCCCGTCGCGCACGCCAGTCCCACCGCCCAGGACGCCGCCGGCTCCGTCCCGGCCCGACGCCGTTGCGGTTGGCCGCCACGACTCGTGGTCCTGAGGCCCCAGGCATGTGGGGGCGGACTGAATGCAGCGGACGAGCCAGGCGACAGGCCCCGGCTCCGCCGTCAGCTGGGCATGTCGGTCGGCTTCATCGTCGCGATGGCGATTCCTCCGATGATCGCGATCAGGAACAGCGCACCGAAGACGGGCACGCTTGCGGCGATGGCCGTCATCTGAAAGCCGTTGGCGTCATCGGGTGGGTTGGACAGCAGCCAGAGTGCACCCGCAGTCGCCGCGAAGGATGTGATCATGAGGATCGCCGTCCCCGCAGCGATGGCACGCAGGTTGTGAGCCGTCACGGCCGCTCCCCTCACTTCATTTCCGCGTCGATGATTCTCGTGACCGAGAAGGTCGCTCGGGCGCGTTCTCGGTCACGAGAGCGCGGCGGCGAACGTTGGCTCCGCCCCTCGACTGCTGGACCGTGGGTCCTCAGTCGTCCTTGGAGTTGACGACGAGCACCGGGCACGGGGCGTTGTGCACGACGTGCGTGCTGACCGAGCCGAGCAGCGCCCGCTTGATGGCGCCCCTCCCCCGGGACCCGATCACGACCACGTCGACGCCGAGCTCCTGGGCTGCGGCGACGACGGCCAGGCCGGGCTCCCCCGTCTCGACCCGTCGCTCGATGTTCAGACCCTCGGGCAGGCCGGCGATCGTGCGGTCGATGCTGGCGTCGGCCTCCTCCTTGGCGCCGATCCACGCGGCATCGACGACCTCGGGAGTGGCCATGCCGCCGGCGAACCCGGACTCCATGCCCGACGAGACGACCGCCGGCGTGTGGACCACGCAGAACAGGATCACGGACTCGGCCTCCCCCAGCACC
>JAEXGP010000173.1 GCA_023450775.1 Actinomycetes bacterium
GCGGGGTCCGCCGCCGGCACGGTGGTCGTCCAGTGGGGCGCCGCCGCGGCGTACCTGGTGGTGGTGCTCCGGCGCTACGGCTCGGAGATCGGCGGGCGGCGACCCGACCCGGCGGTGCTGCGCCACCACCTGCGCATCGGGCGCGACCTGTTCGTGCGCACGGTGGCCCTGCGGCTGGCGTTCCTGTCGATGACCGCCCAGGCCGGACGCCGGGGTGCCGACGCCCTGTCCGCCTACCAGGTGGCCCTGCAGTGGTGGGTCTTCCTGACGTTCCTCCTGGACGGGCTCGAGGCGGCGGCCCAGAGCCTGGTCGGCCTGGCGCTCGGCGCGAGCGACGAGGTCCTCGCCCGCCGCACGTCCAACCGCGTGCTGGGGTGGAGCGCCACGATCGGCGCCGTGCTCGGCCTGGCGACGGTGCTCGCCCGAGGGACGATCGCCTCGGCGTTCACCGACGACGCCGCGATCGTGGCGCTCGTGACCACCTCGCTCGTGTGGGTGGGGGTGGCGCAGCCGCTCAACGGCCTGGCGTCCTCGCTCGACGGCGTGCTGGTCGGCGCCGGCGACCAGCGGTTCCTGGCCTCGGCGATGATCATCTCGCTGGTCGGGCTGGCCGTGCTCGGCGGGACGCTGTCGGTGCTCGACACGGGCCTGTGGGGCGTGTGGCTCGCCCTCACCGCGTTCATGGGGCTGCGCGTGCTGCTGCTGGGCGCGAGGTTCCGCACGACGGCGTGGCACCGGACCGGCGCCGTCGCCTGAGCCGCTGTCCGGGAGTTGCTGGTCGCTGGTCGGGGGTCGCGGGGCGGTCGTCGCGGCGCGGCCCTCAGAACTTCGTGTCGGTCCAGGGCGGCGGGTCGGCGTCGAACATGGCGTCGGCCAGCGCGAGCGCGCCGGGCTCGCCCTGGACTCGACCCACACGGGCGACGCTGCGGAACGACCCGGCGCCCAGCACGCGTGCGCCGAGGTCCGCGACGGACAGCGAGACGTCCGCGCCGGCCGGGCCGAGCGGCGCGGTGCTGACGCGTTCGCACGTGACCGCCCCGGACTCGACCTGCAGGCGGAACGTGCCGCCGGTGGCGGGGCGGGACGGGTCCTCGACCGACAGCGTCAGCACGCCGTCGGCGGAGTAGGCACGGGTCCCGAGCAGCGCGGGGACGTCGAGCGGCCGGAGCCAGATGTGGTCGCGCAACGCGGAGCACCGCAGGGCCCGCAGATCCACGAGCGCGTCGTCGAGGAGGTGGTGGGCCGGCAGCGCAGCGCGCACCGCGACGACCAGGTCCACCTCGAACAGCGCCTTCCAGAGCGCGAGCTCGACCTCGGGCGACGCGCCGAGGACCTCCCGCACCTCCAGCACACCCTCCGAGCCGTGGTCGCCCCACCGCTCCTCGTTCCGGTAGATCGCATAGCCGTCGGGCTTGCCGGCGGTGTCGCAGTGCACCAGCGCCCGCTGGCTGGTGTGGCCCCCGACGTAGGTCTCGGCCTCGCCGAGCACCACCGACCACCACTCGGCGGTGCGGGTCAGCGAGCCGGGGGAGGCGCAGCGGTCGTGGAGCCCCGGCAGCTGCTCCAGGAGCAGGTCCCGGTCGTGCGCCACGTCGTGGACGCGCAGCGAACCCTCCGCGATCGGGGCGTCGTCGCGCAGCTGCGACGACGTCACCGGCACCTCCACCCGGCGCATGGGCTCGGCCATGCCGAAGCCGAACCGGCCGTAGATGGTCGCCTGGCTGGCGGTCAGCAGCGACGCCACCTCGCCGCGCCCGACGGCGTCCTCGAAGAGCCAGGCCATCATCGACCGGAGGATCCCGCGCCGGCGGTGCGACGTGATCACTCCCACGTCGCCGACGCCGGCCACCGGCACCTGTGCGCCGCCCGGCAGCGTCAGCTCGAAGCCGAAGTTGCCCGATGCCCCGGCGTCGACGCCGTCGGCGACCGCCAGGACGAAGCGGTCGGGGTCCATGATCGTGCGCTTCGCCTCGACGTAGGCACGGGAGTTGGTGAGGCCGAAGGCGAGCCCGTCGACCACGCAGAAGCGCTCGTGCGGGTCCTCGGCTCCGCCCGCGAGCGAGCGCAGCGTGCGGATCTCCGGCGGGTTCGCCTGGTCGGCCATGCGGCCGACAGTAGGGGCGGCGCCGGCAGACCGGCCCGGCGGTTTCGGGCGGTGGGTCCGGGCTGCGGGCGGCGGGTCCGGGCTGCGGGCGGCGGCCCGTCAGCCGGTCGTCGTGCAGGACGTCTGCACGTACTGGCCGATCGTCGTCTGCGCGGCCTGCACGTTCGGGTCGCCGATCAACGCGCTGGCGCGGGCCTCGGCGTCGACCGCCCTCGGGTCGACCTTCGACATGCTCCCCCACACGCCCTGCATGGTCTGCAGCGGTCCGCTCAGCTCGGGCGGGCCGATCTGGACGAGGTGGGCGAACAGCCGGTCGAGCGAGGCGAAGAGCTGGGTGAACCCCGACGGGTTGGTGAGCAGGCTGGTGAGGTTGACGTTGCTCTGGGTGACGTCGCGGAGCGCCTGGCCGGTGAGCAGCGTGCAGATGTCGGTCTCGTTGTTGAGGTCGTCGATGCGACGGATCAGCTCGTTGACGTCGACGTCGCCGCTGGTGCCGGCCGAGGTCTGCCCGTTCGCCGCGGGAGGGGCCGTGGGCGCCGGACCCGGGGTCGTCTCGTCGGACGGGTCGTCCGCCGCCTCCTCGGTGGCGCTCTCCTGGCTGCACGCCGATGCGAACGGGACGAACACGATCAGCGCGACCGCAGCCGCCGCCGCGGCGCGCCACGCGCCCGTCCGATGTCGCGCCGCCCGATGCTCCGCTCGCCCGATCCCCACGGCGGTCGATGGTACGGGAGTCGGCCGCCCGCCGGAACTCGCCCCCTCCCCGACGTTCTGTTGCGCGATCTGCGGCAAAGAGGTCGTAGATCGCGCAACAGAACGGTCTGGGGTCGGACGAAGGGGGCCCGTCAGTCGCCGGCGGGCGGAGCGATGGTGGTCGTGGTCGGGCCCACGTCGCCGTCGACGCCCTCCACTCCCCTCCGCTCGAGCTCCCGACGGAACTCGTCCTCGGACATCGCCCGCAGCGACCGCGCCAGCTCGACCAGTTCGTCCATGGTCGCCGCTCGCGGCCGCGGCGAATTGCCCATCACGTCCTGGCTGACCACCGCCAATGCGACGCCGTCGTCGTCGACCAGGTAGATCCCCGCCACGTCGCTGCCCCCGACCGAGAACGCTCCCGGGCCGAGCTCGGGCCGGTCGGTGACCCGGCTGATCCCGCTCCGGTCGAAGAAGAGCTGGGTCTCTGCGGACACCTTCCAGTTCAGGGCGGTGACAATCGGAGGCCCCTCGTACTGCACGGCCGCGACGTTCACCACCGGGCTGGTCGGGTCGTCGTGGTCACCGATCCGCACGCTGTAACCGATCCCGGCCGACGACGATGCCGAGCTCGGCCCGCCGGGTGGCGGGACCGTGGTCAGACCGGGCGGCGGGGCGAGCGCGAGTATGGGGGCCATCGGAGAGGGATCCGGCGATGCTGCGATGTCGGCGGCGAGACGCCGGACCACGACCATCGCGTCGGGATCGCTCAGCCCGCCGTACGCGACCGTGACCTGATACCGGGGTGTGTCGACCCGACCCGGCGCGGACACCGCCGGACCCGTGAGCACCACCCAGGTGGTGCCGCTCGCCGAGCCCTCCGGAGGCCCGTACCGCCGGGCGACGGACCCGTCCGGCATCTGCTCCTCGGCGAGCACAGGGAACACGGGCGCCAGCATCGGGAGCCCCGGGGCGAGCACGGTCATCCAGCGCCTCGGGTCCGCCGGGTCGTCGACCGCGATCCAGGACCACTGCTCCGCCCCCGTTCGGGTGAGGTCGACGACGGTGAACCTGCCGTCGTCGGGTGGGAGCCGCCAGATGCCGTCGCCGGGCAGCTCGATCGCGCCCTCGTCGGGGGTGGCCACCACCTCGCTGTCGTCGTCCGAGGCGACACGGACGCCGGCGACCACCAGCGCCGCGACCGCGGCGACACCGATCGCCGGGATCCACCACCGACGGCGACGGCGGCGCTCGAGCGGGACGATGGCGTCGTCGCGGGACCTCCGCGTCGGCGACAGGGACGGGGACCAGGCCGGCAGCTCCGCCGGCACCTCGGCGGCGGAACGCTGCAGCAGGTCGCGCAACCGCTCCGCCTCCCGGTCGGTGAGCTCCACGTCGTTCACGACCTCTCCCCTTCGTCGCCGTCGCCCAGCAGGTCGCGCAGGGTCGCCAGCCCGCGGTGCAGGTGGGACTTCACGGTGCCGAGCGGCAGGTCGAGCGCGGCGGCGATGGCGTCGAGCGGCAGGTCCTCGTAGAACCGCAGCACCACGCAGGCCCGCACCTCGGGTCGCAGCGCGTGCAACCGCTCCCACATGTCGTCGACGTCGGGATCGAGCGCCGCCCGTTCCGGCGGAGGTCGGAACCGCTCGGCGGTGGCGGCCCGGCGCTGCGACGACCGCACACCGTTCACCACCGAGGTGCGCAGGTACGCCGCCGGTTCGGCCACGTCGGCCAACCGGGGCGCCAGCTGCTCGAACGCATCCATCACGACCTCCTCGGCGACGGCCCGGGACCCCGACAGCAGCGTCGCCAGCCGCACCATGGGCGCGTACCGGTCACGGAACAGCCGCTCGAGCGCGTCGTCCCGGTCGGTCATGACCGTCCCATCCACCCGTCCTCCCACACCTCAGAGACGTCCGAGGCGCCCGAAAGGTTGCACGCATCCCCGTTCTGTTGCGCGATCTGCGGCAAAGAGGCCGTAGATCGCGCAACAGAACGGTCAGGAACGGAGGGCGCCGAGCAGCGACACCAAAGCGGTAGCGGCGAGCAGCCACAGCACGAGCGTCCGGAACCGGTCCTCGGCGAAGCGGTGGTGGAGCCGGTCCCCCACCCACCAGCCGACCGGCCACGCCACGACGGTGACGGCCGCGGTGGCGAGCACCTCGGCGGTCACCTCGCCCGCCAGCGCGAAGAGCACGATCGCCACCACGCCGTTGGCGCCGAACAGCGCCGAGGCCGTCGCCCGGAACGACGCCTTGGGCAGCCGGTGGCCGTGGAGCGCGGTCACCACGGGCGGGCCGCTCACGCCGACCGACGTGTTGAGCACGCCCGTGCCCACGCCGGCGACCACGTCGGCCCAGGTCGGCACCCGGTCGGGTTCCGGCCCGAACGCCAGGACGGCCACCGCGGCCAGCACCACCACGCCGATGCCGACGCCGATCCAGCGCTCTGGCAGCACCAGGAGCAACGCCAGTCCGGCGGGCATGCCGATCAGCCCGCCCACGAACAGGCGGCCCAGGATCGGGCGGTCGACATCGGCACGGTGACGGATCGACACGCCGCCGTTCGACAGCAGCCCGAGGATCGCGGACAGGACCACCGCCTCGCGCGGCCCGACCGCCAGTGCCATCAGCGGGACCGTCGTGAGCGCGAACCCGAAACCGACCAGCGCGTTGAGCAGCGAGCCGACGAACAGCGCCCCCGCGACCAGGGCGAGGGCGGCGAGCGACGGCACGGTCGCCGATCGTAGGGACCGACCCGCCGTCGACCCTGTACTCGGGCCACGTCGCGCCCGATGTGGGCGCCAGACGACCCGAGTTCAGGGCGCGCCGGAACTCGGGACGCGTCGCGCCCGATGTGGGCGCGAGGTGACCCGAGTTCGGGACGGGTCAGTCGGCGTACGCCGCGTCAGCCCTTGCGGGAGTTGAGGAGCGCGGTGACGGCCTTGCCGTCGGCCTTGCCCTGCGTCGCCTTCATGACCTGGCCGACGAAGAACCCGGTGACCTTGCCGTCGCCGTCGCAGAAGCGCTGCCACTCGTCGGGGTGCGACGCGATGAGCTCGTCGACCACGGACTCCAGCGCGCCGGTGTCCATGGCCTCGAAGCCGTTGCGCTTGGCGATGTCGGCCGGAGCGTCGCCGGTCTCGATCATCTCGGCGAGCACCTGCTTGGTCTGCGTGGCGGTCAGCTTGCCGTCGACCTCCATGCCGACCAGCTCGGCGAACGCGGCCGGCGTGACCTGGAGCGACCGCTCGTCGGCCATGTTGTGCTCGGCGTGGGTCAGCACGCGAGCAGGGTCCGCGCCCAGCTCGATGGTGGCCAGGCACAGCTCGTCCAGGCCCCGCTCCACGATCAGCGCGGTCTGCTCCAGCTCGGAGCCCGACGCCTCGGCCAGCCGGTGACGACGCTGCGACGGCAGCATCGGCAGCTCGGACCGCACCCGCTCGATCCACTCCTCGCCCGGGTCGATCTCGACCAGGTCGGGGTCGGGGAAGTAGCGGTAGTCGTCCGCGTCCTCCTTGGAGCGCAGCAGCGTGGTGCGACCCTCGGTGTCGTTCCAGTGCCGCGTCTGCTGGACCACGCCCTCGCCGGAGGTGATCAGGTCCACCTGACGGGCCGCCTCGTACTCGATGGCGCGTCCCATGGACCGCAGCGAGTTGATGTTCTTGATCTCGCAGCGGGTGCCGAACTCGGTCTCGCCGCGACGGCGCACCGACACGTTGCAGTCGACGCGCAGCGAGCCCTCCTCCATCTTCCCGTCGGACGCGCCGACGGCGACGAGGATGGCGCGCAGCTCCGCGACGTACGCCTTGGCGTCCTCGGCCGAACGCAGGTCGGGACGGCCGACGATCTCGAGCAGCGGCACGCCGGCCCGGTTGAGGTCGACCAGCGAGTACTGCGCTTCGTGGATCCGACCGCCGCCGCCGATGTGGGTCGACTTGCCGGTGTCCTCCTCCAGGTGCGCCCGCTCGATGCCCACGCGCTTGCCCGACGGCAGCTCCAGCCAGCCGTCCGCGTTGATCGGGAGCTCGTACTGGGAGATCTGGTAGTTCTTCGGCTGATCCGGATAGAAGTAGTTCTTCCGGGCGAAGATCGAGCGCTGGACCGTGCAGTTCAGGGCGAGGCCCACCCGGATCGCCAGCTCCACCGCCTGCTCGTTGAGCACCGGGAGCGACCCCGGCAACCCGAGCGTGAGCGGGTCGATGTGCGTGTTGGGCTCGCCGCCGAAGTGGTTGACGGCCGACGAGAAGAGCTTGGTCCGCGTGGCGAGCTCGGTGTGGACCTCGAGCCCGATCACGATCTCCCAGTTGTCGTGGTCGAAGTCGCTCATGAGGGGCTCCCCTCGCTCGATGCCGTGCCGGCGGCGGACGGGGTGGCCGGCGCCGCGCCCTCCAGGACGGCGGCGGTGCGGAACATGGCCACCTCGCCGAGCGCGGGCGCCAGGACCTGCACCCCGACCGGCATGCCGTCGTCGCCGACGCCGAACGGCACGGACATGGCGGGGTGACCGGCCAGGTTGGTGGGGATCGTGCAGACGTCGTTCAGGTACATCTGCAGCGGGTCCGCCGTCTTGTCGCCGAACGGGAAGGCCGTGGTCGGCGACGTGGGCGACAGCAGCACGTCGAAGCGCTCGTAGGCGGCGTCGAAGTCGCGACGGATCAGCGTCCGGACCTTGAGCGCCTTGCCGTAGAAGGCGTCGTAGTAGCCGGCCGACAGGGCGTAGGTGCCGAGCATGATGCGGCGCTTCACCTCGTCGCCGAAGCCGGCGGTGCGGGTGGCCTCCATCATCTCGCCGGCGGTGGCCGCCTCGATCCGGAGCCCGTAGCGGACGCCGTCGTATCGGGCCAGGTTGGAGCTCGCCTCGGCCGGGGCCACCAGGTAGTAGGCCGACAGGCCGAACGCGACGGCCGGGACCGACACCTCCTCGACCGTGGCGCCGGCGGCGGCCAGCGCGTCGGCCGCAGCGCGCACCCGGGCGGCGACGTCGGGGGCGATCCCCTCGCCCATCATCTCGGTGACGATGCCCACCCGCAGTCCGTCGACCCCGTCGTCCAGGTGGTCCGACACCGACGGGAAGGGCTGGGGCAGCGACGTGGAGTCGCCGGGGTCGTGACCGCCCATGACCTCGAGCGTGAGCGCGGAGTCGGCGACCGTGGTGGAGAACGGCCCGACCTGGTCGAGCGAGGAGCCGAAGGCGACCAGGCCCAGGCGGGAGACGGTCCCGTACGTGGGCTTCACGCCGACCACGCCGCACAGCGACGCGGGCTGGCGGATGGAGCCGCCGGTGTCGGAGCCGAGGGCGAGCGGGGCGAACCCGGCCGCCACCGCGGCGGCCGACCCGCCGGAGGACCCGCCCGGCACCCGGGTGGGGTCGTGCGGGTTGAGGGTGGGACCGAACGCCGAGTTCTCGGTGGACGAGCCCATGGCGAACTCGTCCAGGTTGGTCTTGCCGATGCCGATCGCCCCCGCGCCGGCCAGCCGGCTGACCACGGTGGCGGTGTACGGCGGCAGCCAGCCCTCGAGGATCTTCGACGAGCAGGTGGTGGGGACGCCCTCGGTGCAGAGGTTGTCCTTGATCGCGACGGGCACGCCGGCCAGCGGGCCGGGGTCCTCGCCGGCGGCGACGCGCCGGTCGATCTCGGCGGCGGTCGCACGGGCCGCCTCCTCGGTGAGGTGGTTGAAGGCGTGCAGCTCGGACTCGCGCAGGGCGATGCGCGCCAGGTGGTCGTCCAGGACCTCGACCGCGCTGAGCTCGCCGGCGCGGACGCCGGCGGCGATGTCCGCCGCGGAGCGCAGCGGTGCCGACGGGCCGCTCACGGTGCCTCCCCCAGCACGGGCGGGACGCGGAACTGGCCGTCCTCGGCGGCGGGCGCGGCGGCCAGGACCTGGTCCCGCTCGAGCGGCTCGCCGGGCTCGTCGGCGCGCAGCACGTTGCTGAGCGGCACGGGCCGGGCCATGGGCTCCACCTCGTGCAGGTCGAGCGCCTCCATGTCGGCGGCGTGGTCGAGGATGTCCGACAGCTGGTGGGTGAAGCGATCGAGCTCGTCGTCGGTCAGCCGGAGGCGGGCCAGCCGGGCGACCTTGGCGACGTCGTCTGTGGTGATGCGTGACTCCATTCGGCCCCCGACACTAGTGACCTGACCGGAGCGCACCCGAAGCCCGTTCTCCGCGGACCGCTCGGGCTCTGCGGACCGGTCGGGCTCTGCGGACCGGTCGGGCACGGCCGTCGATATCGTGGGTCCTCGTGCCCGATGCCCCCGACGACGAGCTCCCGGAGGACGAACCGGTCGCCGCCACCCCCACCGCCCGGCGGCGCAGGCGCCGCTGGCCCACGGTCGTCGGCGTGCTCGCCGCGCTGCTGGTGCTGTGGCTCGGGTTCGTGGCGTTCCGGTTGGTGACCGCGGCCGCGGACGCCAAGCGGGGCGTGGACGCCATGCAGCGCGTCAGCGACCTGTCCACCGGCGACCTCAGCTCGTTCGTCGACTCCGTGGGCAGTCCCGACGACCCCGACACCGTCGCGGTCCAGAAGGAGCTGCGGACCGCGACCGAGGCCTTCCGCTCGGCGCACGACGCCGCCGACTCGCCGCTGGTCGCGCCCTGGAAGGTCGTGCCCGTCGTCGGTCGCCAGATCCGGTCCATGTCCGCGCTCAGCGGCGCCGCCGCCACCACCACGGACGCGTCGCTCACGGCGTTCGAGGCGCTGAGCGAGGTGGCCGCGCAGGACACGACCACCCCCGAGGCCCGGCTCGCGGCGGGCCGGCTCACCCAGGCCGTGCTCGCCGAGCTGTCCGGCGCGGTCGACGACCTGGACCTCGGCCCCAAGGAGGGCCTGGTCGCGCCGCTCGCCGAGGCCTACGACCGCTTCTCCGAGGAGTCCGACCGCCTGACCGACACGGTCGACCGGGCGCTCACCGGCGTCACCGGCGTCAACCAGTTCCTCACCGGCCCCAGCCACTACCTGGTGCTCGCGGCCAACAACGCCGAGATGCGGGCGGGCTCCGGCATGTTCCTGCAGGCCGGCGAGCTCAACGTCGACGCCGGTCGGTTCGCCATGACCGAGCTGCAGCCGACGGCGCGCATGGTCCTCGACGCGCCCGGCACGACGGTCGACCCCGACGTCCAGGCGTTGTGGAGCTGGCTCGAGCCCGACCGCGAGTGGCGCAACGTCAACGCGACGCCGCGCTTCGACGAGAGCGCGCGGATGGCGGCCGACATGTGGGCGGCGTCGGGCCACGCACCGGTCGACGGCGTGATCGCCATGGACGTGGTGGGCCTCCAGCGGATGCTGCAGCTGGTCGGACCGGTCGAGGTCACCGAGGCCGACGGCACGGTCACCACGATCGACGCCGACAACGTGCTCACCAACCTGCTGCTCCAGCAGTACCTCGGCCGGGGCACGACCGACGAGCGGCGCGACCGGCTGTCCACCGTGGGCCAGGCGGTGTTCGCCGCGCTCAACGAGCGGGGCTACGAGCCCGGCCAGCTGCTCCAGGCCATGCAGGAGGCCGGTCGCGGTCGGCACCTGCTCATCTGGTCGAGCGACCCGGTGGAGCAGGCGGGGTGGGAGGCGCTCGACGCGAGCGGCGACCTGCCGGGCAACGGGCTGCTCCTGTCGATCCTCAACCGCGGCGGCAACAAGCTCGACCAGTTCCTGGAGGTGACGTCGGACCTGAGCTGGACCGACGAGGGCGACCGGCGCCGCGTGTCGGTCACGGTGACCGCCACCAACCGCGCACCCGAGAACCTTCCCGTGTACGTGGGCGGTCCCTATCCGGGCCTCGACGTCCAGCCGGGCGAGTACGTCGGCGTGGTCGCGCTCACGGTGCCCAAGACCGCGACGGCTCCCGCCAGCGAAGGGGCGGACCTGTTCCTCTCCGGCGAGGACGGTCCGACGCGGCTGCTGGCGACCCGGCTCGGCGTGCCCCGCGGCGGCTCCGCCACGGTGACGTTCCACTTCGACCTGCCCGACGCGACCGACGAGGTGGTCGTCCTGCCGTCGGCCCGTGTGCCCCCGGTGGTGTGGACCGCCGACGGCGACACGTGGAAGGACCGCATGCCACGCACAGTGGTGCTCGACGGGCCCTGATCACACGCTCCGCGCGACCTGATCGGCCGTTCGGACATTGGGTATCGGAACGCGGGCGATTGGGTATTTCTGCATCCTCCATCCGCCGGAAACCGGGTGCTACCTTGCGGACATGCGCAACAGTCTTCGATACCTGCTGGTGGGTTTCGCATTCGTCGCTGGGTCCCTCTTCGCTCTGGCCGGTGTGGCCAGCGCGCAGGATGATTCGTCCGACGCGTACGTGCTCTCCAACACCGAGTCCCGTACCGCCGAGCTTCCTGCCGCCGCATCCGCGTCGTCGGGTTCGTCCGGCTCCGCCGAGGCCAGCGCCCTTGCCTTCACCGGCAGCGACGTGGTCCTCCTCTCCGCCGTCGGCGGAATCGCCGTGGTCGCCGGTGGTGCGATCATGGTGGCCCGCCGTCGGGTCGCTCAGGCCTGACGGACCCGGCACCTCCGGGTGCACGACAACTGATCCGATGGAACGGCCCGCCGGTCACCGGCGGGCCGTTCCGCGTCCGGCCCCGGCACGAGCCGGTCGGTCAGCTCGTGCCGCGCTCGATCAGCTCGTGACGCGGGCGATGAACTCGAGGGACCGCTCGATGATGAGGTCCTTGTCGAAGTCGACCGTGGCCACGTGGTAGCTGCGGTCGCAGCTCACCCGCTCGACCGGACCGGAGACCGCCTCGGCGAGCACGTCGCTGTCGGTCGGCGGGACGACGTGGTCCTCGGGGCTCGTGAACAGCAGCAGCGGACACTCGATCTTGGGCAGGTCCGGGACGATCTCGTTGGCCACCTCGAACATGCTGACGAGCGGCGCCAGCGGGGTCTGCGGGTAGGCGGACTCGACCACGTCGGGATCCGCGACGTCGGAGCCGATGCCGTCCATCACGGTCTGGCCCGACGCGACCATCTCGGACACGATCGCGAGCATGTCGTCCCGGGGTGCGACCGCCGGGTTCACGCAGATGATCCCGGCGAGCTCCGGATGGCGGGTGGCGAGCCACGCGGTCAGCGAGCCGCCCATCGACAGCCCGGCCACGACCACCTGCTCGGTCCGGGTCTGCAGCTCCTCGAGCGTCGCCTCGGCGTGAGCGGACCAGTCGGCCCACGTCGTGTCGAGCATGTCGTCGATGTGGGTGCCGTGGCCCGGGAGTCGCGGCATCTCGACGGTGTAGCCGGCCGCGGCGAACGCCTCGGCCAGGCCCCGCATGGAGCTCGGGTTGCCGGTGAAGCCGTGCAGCACGAGCACGCCCACCGGTCCACCCGCCACGCTGAGGGGCTCCGCCCCGGGGAGGATCGGGTGCTGATCGGCCATGGTGGTGCTCCTCGGTGTGTGGGGCGCACGGCCCCGGTCGCTGTGGTCAGCTCAGGCAGGCGCCGACGCCGTCCATGAACCCGTCACGATACGCGGCCACGCGCTCGGCCCCGCTGCCGGTGCGCGAACCCTTCCCGTGCTCCGCGGTGGCGAGCAGCGCGGACACGGCCTCGTCGAGGTCGCCGGGCGACAGGCGCAGCTGCGCGGTGTCGCGGTTCTCCGAGAACACCGACGCGGACCACACGCCCGCGAGGCAGTCGGCGGTCCGGGTGGTCGCCGCCGACGGACCGTCGAGCGAGCCGAGCTGCTGCATGGCCGCCAGCGAGTAGCCGGAGCCGACCACCTGGCCGAGCGCGTAGTCGCCGATCCGTCCGTGGAGCTTGGCGACCAGGCCGTCGTCCTGGACCGCGAGCACGTTGTCGGCCGGGCAGTAGAAGACCTCGTCGGACAGCCCCACGGGCTCGTCGCAGTCGGGCCGGTCGGCCTTCCCGAAGACCGACACCTCGGGCGGCTCGAACGAGCCCTCGCCGCCGATCGACGGCCAGGCTGCCGTCCAGAAGTCCTCGAGGTCCGCGATCGTCAGGTCGAACGCGTCCTGCAGCTCGAGGTTGCCCCCGCTGTCGAAGTCGGCCTGATCGGTGAAGGGCAGGTCGACGAGCCGCGGCGCCAGGTCGTCCGCGGTGTACCCGCAGGCCGTCGGTCCGCCGTCCACGCCTTCCTGGAACGCGCGGATCCGGTCGAACGCGGTGCCGTGGGCGCCGGCGTCGGCCCGGGTCGTGCCCGGCGTGTCGCGCAGCTCCAGGAAGCCGGCGACGGCGAGGTCCAGCGTGCTGTCGTTGACCACGAAGTACCGGCGGTCGCCGCCGTCACGAACGTCCGACACCCAGGCGCCGGCGTAGCAGTCCGCCTGCTGCTCGAGGACGAGCACGGGGGTGCTCTCGTCCTCGCCCGCCCGGGCCTGCACGGCGTGGCCCCACTCGTGGGCGATGACCAGGCCGAGCCCGAGCGGGCCGTAGTCCTCGACCATGTGCGGGATGAGGTCGTCCGCATCCCACGCGACCACGTCCTCGCTCGGGCAGTAGAAGGCGTTGCCCTCCACGTCCTCGGCCGACTCCGTGCAGGGCACGCGCCGGTCCGCGCTCGTGACGGCGTAGAAGCCGCCGCTGACGGTCTCGTACGGCGTCCCGAAGGTGGGCTCGAACTCACGCTTCCAGTACGCGTCGACGTCTGCGATGGCGGCGCGCATGTCCTCGCCGTGGGGACCCTCCGACGCGCCCTGCACCTCGATCTTCGCCGCCGCGGCCGGCATGGCCTCGGTGCGGACCGTGCGGTTCTCGTCGGGGGCGAGCTCCGGACCGGCCCGATCGTCGTCGCCGTCGTCACCGCCGCCCACCAGCACGACCACACCGACGGTGATGACCGCGATGATCGCGACGACCAGCAGGCCGATCACGATCTTGGCGCCCTTGGCACCGCCCGAGCCGCCGGAGCCCGGACCGCCGGTCGGCGCTGGCGGCGGCGAGCCCGGCGGCTGCCACCCCGCGCCCGCAGGGATCTGCGC
>JAEXGP010000190.1 GCA_023450775.1 Actinomycetes bacterium
CGCCGGCCGCGGCCTCGAGCTCGGCGAGCGCCAGGTCGACCGGGCCGATGCACCACCAGCCGCCGGCGTCGAGCGCCACGCGGCCCCGCCACGGACGGAGCCGCTCGTGGAGGACCTCGCCCAGCTCGGTGTCGCCGATGGCGGCGGCCGTGCGGCTCAGCAGCGAGAGGCAGAGGAGGTAGCTCGACTCCTCCTCGAGCGCACGGACGGCCAGCGTGGCGAAGCGGCGGGCGCGCTCCACGTCGCCGAGGCTCGCCGACATGAGCGCCACCGCCGACCGCCCGAGCGGGCTCGCGAAGGAGGGGGCGTCCTCGGGTCCCAGGTACTTGCCCATCTCGACGGCGTCGTCCGCCGTGATCGTCATCTCGGCCGCCAGCACCATCTCGGCCGCGACCCAACCGGGCAGGCCGTGGCGGTCGCCGATCGTGTCGGCGTCGGCGCGGTGCCGCGCTGCGGCCTCCATGTCACCGTCCAGGAGGGCGGCGCCGGCCGACACGGTGGCGGACCACCACCGCATCCGCGGGTTGGCCTCGCTGGCCGCCGCCCAGCGCAGCGTGTTGATCGCCCGCTGGTGGCCGGGTCGGTCGCCCATCTCGAGCAGGTCGACGGCCATGGCCACGCACGCGTCGACCAGGCGGTCGTGGTCGAGCAGCCGCTGCGCCAGGTCGACCGCCTGCTGCGACACCTCGAGCCGGCGGTCCAGCCACTGCGGCCCCCGGTGCGTGGCCCGCCAGGCGACGAGCGCCACCAGGCGGTCGGCGTCGTTGCGCCCGTCGGTGAGCTCCAGCGCCTCGTCCGCGAGCGGCTGCGCGACCGACGCCCGGGTCACCCACGCCACCTGCTGGACCGGATCGGCCGAGATCGGGATGCGCATCTCGACCACGGCCCGCGCCGCCAGAATCACCCCGCGGCGCGACCTGCCGTCGGTTCGGGCGGCGTCGACGCGCTCGGCCAGGTCGAGCATGGCCGCGGTGCGGCGGTCACCCGCCCGCCAGTCGGGCGGGAATGCGGCGCGCACGGCCCCGTCGACGATGAGGTCGGCGTCGCCGGCGGCGTCGGCCAGCGACACGACCTCGTGCAGCAGGTCACGGGACGCCGCGATCTCGCCCATGCACTCGGTGGAGCGGGCGAGGTCGAGCAGCAGGCGGGCCCGCTCCACGCCGGTGGCGTCGGAGAGCTCCAGGGCGATGCGCAGCAACCGGTCGGCGGTCTCGTGGTCACCGGACGCGACGGCGAGACGGCCGGACGACCCCGCCAGCGCGGCCAGCTCCGAGCGGGTGGTGGGGTCCGCGGCACGAGCACCGTCGAGCAGGCTCGCGCTCCGGTCCCGTCCCAGCGCCACCGCTTCGAGCAGGTCGTGCCACTCCGGGTCGATCGTGCCCTCCGGTTCCCTGGGGGTGCATTTCAGCACCCCTCATTCCTCGAACGTGACACCCTATGTGTCACTGTGACCGACGGCAGATGTCCGAACGGTCACGCCGCGCTGCGTGGTAATTGAACCTAGTTCAGGTTTCGCGCGAAGTCGACCGGGGCGCCGAACGCCGCTCGGCGCGACGAGCGGCGGAGGGTGAGCAGGACCGCCGGTCCGAGGACCGCGATGGCCACGACGTTCGTGATCGCCCGGCCGGTGTCCCAGCCGAACGTGGACGTGGCGAGCGTGAAGAGGACGAAGCGGTGCAGGTTCGCGAGCACGGCGTCGCCGGCCACGAACGAGAGCTCGGTGCCGGTCCCGAGGGAGTACGGCCAGAACCACATGTTCATGAGGAAGCCGTAGACGAACGCGGAGAGTGCGCCGTAGGCGGCCAGCACCGCGATCTCGCGGGTCCCGCGGAGCGGTCGGCCACCGATCGAGCGCGGCAGCAGCCCGGCGCCGAGGCCCACCCAGCCGGCGGCGAGCATCTGGAACGGGAGCCACGGACCGATGCCCCCGGTGAGGATGGCCGACGCGAACAGCGTGATGTTGCCGAGCGCGAAGCCGAAGCCCGGCCCGTAGACCCGCCCCGCCAGCACGAGCAGGAAGAAGATCGTCTCGACCCCGGCGACGCCGGCACCCATGGGGCGCAACGCCGCGCCGATCGCCGAGAGCACGCCGAGCATGGCGAGCGACTTGGTGTCGATCTCGCCGGAGTGCAGCTCGGCCAGGACCACGGCGATGACGACCGGGAGGATCAGGGCGAACAGGAACGGCGCGTCCGAGTTGTGGGAGAACTCGCCGGGCGGCGACAGGAGCAGCGGCCACACGAACATGGCGAGCCCCGCCACCGACGCGAGGCCCAGCACCAGGGCCGGCCGGAACCGGAGCGCGAGCGACGAGCTGCGGCGGTCGGACCCGTCGGCGGCGCTCAGCACGGCGCCGGCTCCGCGTGGCGGCCGAGCGCACGCCCGACCTCGTCGACGGTCAGCCACCGTTGCGGGGACAGCACCTTGGACACCTGCGGCGCGAACGCCGGCGAGGCCACGACCACGTCCGCCGTGGGGCCGTCGGCGACGACCTCGCCCTGCGCCATCACCACCACCCGGTCGGCGCCGGCGGCGACGAACTCCACGTCGTGGGTCGACACCATGACCGCGTGCCCGTCGGCGGCGAGGTCGCGGAGCACCGCGGAGAGGTTCGCCTTCGCCTGGTAGTCCAGCCCGCGGGTCGGCTCGTCGAGCAGCACCACCCTGGGCGTGGCGGTCAGCTGGATGGCCAGCACGAGCGACAGCCGCTGACCCTCGGAGAGGTCGCGAGGGTGGGCGTCGCGGTCGATGCCGCGGACCAACCGCTCCAGGAGCGCGTCGCAGCTGCCGGCGGGCCGGCCGGCGTCGGCGTCCGCCTGCGCGCACTCCTCGGCCACGGTGTTCAGGTACAGCAGGTCACCCGGGGTCTGCGGCACGAGCCCCACCCGGCGCCGGGCCTCTGCCGGCGCCAGCCCGGCGGTCTCCACGACGGCGCCGTCGGCGTCGGTCACCTCCACCGACCCGCCCGACCGGTCGCCCGTGCCCTGGACGGCCCACATGAGCGACGACTTGCCCGAGCCGTTGCGGCCCATCAGCGCCACCACCTCGCCGGCGTGCAGGTCGAGGTCCACGCGGCGGACGGCCACGGCCGATCCGTAGGTGACGACCAGACGTCGCGCCGACAGCACGGGCGCGGCGTCCTCCTGCCTCGGCGCACGGTACGGAGGCGGCAGCGTCGCCAGGCGCTCGCGGAGCGCGGGTGCGCTGCGACGCGCGTCGCGGACCGACAGCGGCAGCGGCGACCAGCCGGCCATGCGGCCGAGCTCCACCACCGGCGGCGCGACCGACGACGTGGCCAGCACCTCCGCGGGCGGTCCGCTCTGCACCGTGCCGTCGCCGTGCAGGTACACGACCCGGTCGGCGTACTGCGCCACCCGCTCGAGACGGTGCTCGGCCACGACCACGGTCACGCCGAGGTCGTGGACCAGTCGGGTGATCGATGCCAGCACGTCCTCCGCCGCGGTCGGATCGAGCGCGGACGTCGGCTCGTCGAGCACGAGCACGCGGGGATGCGAGGTGAGCACCGCACCGATCGCCACCCGCTGCTGCTGGCCACCCGACAGCGTGCGCAGCGCGCGGTGGCGGAGCTCCGCGATCCCGAGCAGGTCGAGGGTCTCCTCGACGCGCTTGCGCATGACGTCGGGCGCCACGCCGAGCTGCTCCATGCCGTACGCGAGCTCCTCCTCGACCGTGTCGGTCACGAACCCGGCCAGCGGGTCCTGGCCGACCACGCCCACGACCTCGGCGAGCTCGCGCGGCGGATGCGTGGCCGTGTTGCGGCCGGCGACGGTGACCCGGCCGCGCAGCGTGCCGCCGGTGAAGTGGGGGACCAGCCCGTTGAGGCAGCCGAGCAGCGTGGACTTGCCCACGCCCGTGCGTCCGACGACCACGCACAGCTCGCCCTCGTCGATCCGCAGGTCCACGTCGTGGATCGTCGGTCGGGACGCGTCCGGGTAGGTGACGGTGACGCGGTCGAGGTGGATCATCGGGCGACCACCCCACGCAGGTCCCGCGCCCGGGCCCGGAGGTCGACGGTGTCGCGATCGGCGTCGCGGAGGTCGAGCGTGCGGAGGTCCACGGGGCCGACGGCGGCCGCCACGCGCACGGGCGGCGGGGCGATGACCGACGGCAGGGCGCCGAGCAGCACGACCACCGTCGCGAACACCGGCAGCTGCGGCCACTCGAGCGGCCGCAGCGACGGGTTGAGGTCGCCGGGGTCGATCGACGACGTGACGTAGAGCGCCACGCCGACCCCGATGCCGGTCAGGGCCACGCCCCATTCGGCCAGTCGCCACGGGTCGGGCCGGTAGCGGGTGCGGCGGACCCGGGACCCGCTGAGCACGAACCCCGCCGTGGCGGCGAGCAGGCCGAGCGCCAGCGCGGGCAGCCCGAGCAACCGCGGAGTGGTCGAGTCGAGCAGGCCGTAGGTGCCGACGCAGACGCCGACCAGCCCGGCCACGACCAGCACGGCGGTGACGCGGCGGGTGGCACGCGACGCCCCGGCCGTGCGTCCGTAGCCCCGGGAGTCCATCGCCGCGGCGAGCAGGAGCGACCGGTCGAGCGCGTCGGTCATCACCGGCACGACCACCTGGCGGAACCACCGGGTGCGCCGCCCGACCTCACCCCGGAGCCGGCGGGCGCGCGTCACGCGGCGGGCGCTGTCGACCAGCTGCGGCGCCACCGTGAGCGCGACCGTGATCGCGGATCCCACCTCGTACAGCGCGCTCGGCACGGACTTCAACAGCCGCTTGGGG
>JAEXGP010000343.1 GCA_023450775.1 Actinomycetes bacterium
CCCCGCACTCCACCTGGAAGCAGCGATGAACCAGAAGAAGAGCCGTCAGGTCCCCGCCGACGAGCCGCCCGCGATCGAGGTCCACGGCCTCTCCAAGTACTACGGCGAGGTGGCGGCGCTCGAGGAGATGGACCTCGAGGTGCCCGCCGGTCAGTCGGTGGTGCTCGTGGGCCACAACGGCTCCGGCAAGTCGACGCTGCTCAGCATGATGGCGGGCGTGCTCGAGCCGACCGACGGCAACGTGCTGGTGCACGGCCTGCCCAACGACACGCTCCAGGCCCGGGCCGAGCTGTCGTGGCTGCCCGACGCCCCCGTGCTCTACGACGACCTCAGCCTCTGGGAGCACGTCGAGTACATCAACCGCATGCACGGTGGCTCCGGCGACGACCCCTTCCTGGACGAGCTGCTCGAGCGCCTGGGCGTGGAGGACCGCAAGGACCACCTGCCGTCGCAGTTCAGCCGCGGTCTCCGCCAGAAGTCGGCGATCGCCGTGGCGCTGTGCCGGCCGTTCTCGGTCCTGCTCGTCGACGAGCCGTTCGTGGGCCTCGACGCGTCCGGCCGCCTGGCGCTCCTCGAGCTCATCGACGAGGCGCGCGACAACGACGCCACCATCCTCGTCGCCACGCACGACCCCGACGTGATCGACCGGTTCGAACGGGGCCTCATGTTGGAGAACGGCGAGCTCGTCCACGACGGTCCGGCGGGCGACCTGCACGACCTGCTGGGCGCCGACGACCGCCACGGCGGCTGAGCGCCCCGATCCCCGAGCGGACACGGAGCGAGCGGGCGAGCCGGGGACCGACGGTCGGTCAGCCCCGGAACGGCGCGAACGCCTCGGCCAGCGCGTCGAGGTGCTCCAGGCGCTCGGCGCCGCGCCCGAGCGGCGAGTCGGGCACGACCACCTCGTCGACGCCGACCTCCCGCCACGCCTCGACGGTCTCGACGATCCGCCCGATCGGGCCGGCCACCGCAGCACGGGGCGCGACCGCGTCGAGGAAGCGCCGGGCGCGGTCCGCGTCGTCGGTCGGCAGCAGCAACGCCTGGGTGGAGCGGGCGATCGTGGCCGGGTCGCGTCCGATCGCCTCGCACGCCCGGTCCAGTTGCGCCGAACGCTGCGCGATCAACTCGGGGAGACCCCACATGTTCCACTCGTCCGCCATGCGGGCGGTGATGCGGAGCATCCGCTCCCCCTTGCCACCCACCAGGAGGGGGATGCCGGGCCGCCCCGGCCCGGCCACCGCCTTGGGTTCGCACAAGGCGCCGTCGAGCTGGAACCACTCCCCGTCCAGGTCCGTGGTCGGTTCGCCGAGCAGCGACGACACGGCCCGGCAGTACTCGGCGAAGCGGTCCACCCGCTCCCGGACCGGCGGGAGCTCGATGCCGTACTGCTCGTGCTCGTTGCGCTGCCAGCCGGCACCGAGCCCGAGTACCAGCCGCCCGGCGCCGCCTGTTCCGCCTGTGCCGCCGGCGCCGGCGACGCTCAGGTGGTCCACGGTCGCGGCCCACTTCGCGACCACGGCCGGATGGCGGTAGGTCGAGCCGAGGACGAGCGGACCGATCCGCACCCTGGAGGTGGCGACGGCCAGCGCCGCGACGACCGCGGTGGCCTCGAGCGTCGGCGACTCGGGTTCACCGAAGCCGCCACCGTCGCCCATGAAGTGGTCCGCCACCCACACGCCGTCCCAGCCCGTGCGGTCCGCGTGACGGCCGACGTCGAGCACGTCCTGGGCAGGTTGCATGAGGTTGGGCCAGACCGAGAAGCGCACGGCCCGATCCTGTCAGCGATCGCGACGCGACGCGCGTGGGCTCAGCGCTCCACCCGGGCGAACAGCGCCTTGAGGTAGGCGCCCTCGGGGAAGCCGACCGGGTGGTCGATCGGCTGGCCGGTCTGCTCCAACGTCACCAGCGACGCACCCGCGCGCTCCGCCGCCCGGTGCACGATGCCCAGGAACGACGCCATGTCGACCCGGCTGGAGCACGACGCCTGCACCAGGGTCCCGCCGGGTTCGACCAGGCCCACCGCCAGCGTGGTGAGCGCGCCGTAGGCCTTCAGCGCCCCGGTCACGTCGGCCTGGCGGGAGGCGAAGGACGGCGGGTCGACCACGACCAGGTCGAAGCGCTCGCCGGCCCGGCGGAGGTCGTCCATGACCTCGAAGGCGTCGCCCACGGTGCCGACCGTGCCGGCCCGACCGACCGATCCCACCTCACGGTTCAGCTCGAAGCTGTTCGCTGTCTCCGCGATGGCGTGCGGGCTGATGTCCACGCTGTGGACGTGGGCGGCGCCGCCGGCCGCGGCGTGCACGCTGAAGCCACCGCCGCAGCAGAACACGTCGAGCACCCGTGCGCCGTCGGCCATGGAGCCCACGAGCGCACGGTTGTCGCGCTGGTCGAGGAACCACCCGGTCTTCTGCCCGCGGCGGACGTCGGCCGCGAACCGCAGGCCGTGCTCGCTGAACGTCACCCGCTCGGTGCGGAGCGAGCCCCGGACCACGTCGCCGTCGACCAGCCCCCGCTGCCGGGCCAGCGCACCCGCAGCGACACGCCGCGACAGCCGGAGCACGATGGCGGTGATCGACCAGACGGCCGCCTGAAGCACGTCCAGCAGGTCGTCCAGGTGCGGGATCCAGGCCTCGGAGTAGAGCTTGACCACCGCGACCGTGCGATAGAGGTCGACGACCACGCCGGGCATGCGGTCGTTCTCGCCGTGCAGCAGGCGCAGCGCGTCGCTGTCGGCGGAGCCGAGCAGCGCCCAGCGGTGTGCGAGCGCGTGCGCCAGGCGATCGTTCCAGAGCTCCGGCCCCACCTCGACCGGGTGGCTCGACTGCAGCACCTTGATGCGGATCGGCGACGCCGGGTCCCACAGGCCGACCGCGGCGAACCGCCGGCGCTCGTCGAAGACGACCGCCAGGTCGCCCGGCTCCCCGGTGCCGTCGCCGTACCGACCGCCGCGGACCGATTCGATCGAGCCGTCGAACACCCACGGATGACCGCGCCGGACGTGGCGGAGCGCGTCGGGGTCAAGGCGCACGGCGAGGTTCGGCGACCCGCCCGCGGCCCCCGAGGGCGTCGCGTCATCAGCCATGTCGTGCCACCAGTCCCCTCCCGATCTCCGCCAGACGCTCGCGCAGCTCGGGACAGTCCACCACCTCGAGATCGGGACCCAGGCCGGCCAGCTGCGCGGCGAGCGCGTCGACGTTCGGGCCGCGCACGTCGACCACCAACCGGCCGTCCTGGCGTTCCTCGACCGTCCGCACCCTGCTCTTCAGCGTCCACCGCAGCGGCGACGCGACCGACGGGTGGACGACCAGCCGGCACCGCAGCGGCGTGGCGGCCTCGTCGAGCCGCTCGACGAAGGCGGCGAACTCGGCAGCCAGGTCGAAGCCGTCAGGGCGCGCCGCCGGCGCATCGAGCGCCCGCACCGCGGTGACCCGGTCGACGCGGAACGTCCGGCGACCGGCATCGGTGTCGGCGAGCAGGTACCAGACGCGACCCTTCCTCCCGATGCCGAGCGGGTGCACGGTCCGCTCGGTCTCGGCACCGTCGCGGGCGCGATAGGCCAGGCCCGCCTGCACACGCGACACGACCAGGCGCTGCAGCTCGGCGAGGTGGACCGGATCGCTGCGGTCCCGGGACTCGCCCCATCCGGTCGGGTCGACCACCACCGACGTGGACGCCGCCTCGGCCGAGGCCCGGAGCGGCTCGGGCAGGGCGCGCACGAGCTTCCGCAGCGCGGCGCGCACTTCGGGAGTGGAGCCCGACGCCGGTCCCGCCACCGTGAACAGCGCACGGGCCTCCTCGGAGTTCAGCCCGCTCAGGTCGGTGCGACCACCTCCCAGCAGCTCCCACCCACCGCCCCGACCCTGCCGCGAGAACACGGGCACGCCGGCCTGGCCGAGCGCGTCCAGGTCCCGCCGAGCGGTCCGCTCGGAGATCTCGAGCTCGTCGGCGACCTCGGCAGCGGTCACCCGGCCGCGGCGCTGCAGCATCAGCAGGATGGCCACCAGTCGATCCGCTCGCACGAACCCAGCTTCTCACCGAAACCGGTCACATCCTGTCCTGTTCTGCCCGCGACGCTGCTCCCATGACCAACACCACCCCGACCACCACCACCTCCCCGACCACGCCCGGGCCGTCGACCGACGCCGATGGCGGCGCCCCCGACACCCGGCCGCTCCTGTACTCCGCACTCGGCACCCTCGACCGGACCGTCGCCGGGGTGCGTCCCGAGCAGCTCTCGCTGGCCACCCCGTGCGACGACTACGACGTCCGCAGCCTGCTCGCGCACCTGCTGACCGTCACCGAGCGCGTCGCCCGCGTGGGCGCGGGCGAGGACCCCTTCGGATTCGCCGAGACGACCCCCGACGAGGTCGCTCCCGACTGCGGCCTGTCGGCCTGGCGAGCCGCCGCCGCACGTGCGCGCGCCGCCTGGTCCGACGACCGGTCGCTCGACCGGATCGTCACGCTCCCCTGGATGACCGCACCCGGGCGGGTCGTGGCCGTGGTCTACGTGAGCGAGCTGTCGGTGCACACGTGGGACCTGGCCCGGGCCACGGGACAGGAACCCGACTTCGACGACGAGGCGGTCGGCACCGCGCTCGCCGGCATGCGGATGGCCCTGCCGGCCGAGGGACGCAACGACGTGCTCACCGGCGTCCGGGACCGCATGCCCGAGGAGGAGCGCCGGCCGGTCGTGCCGTTCGACGACGCCGTCCCGGTGGGCGACGACGCGCCGCTGATCGACCAGCTCGTGGCCTGGTGCGGTCGTCGTCCCTGACGTGGCCACGATGGACCCCCGCCGTCAGACGAACGCTCGGATGGCGGCCGTCGCCCCGGCCACGTAGCCGCCGCCGAACTTGATGGCGTGGACGACGAGGGGCGCGACCTGGTGCAACGGCACCCGGTCGCGCCACCCGTCGGCCAGCGGGACGACCTCGTCGTAGGCGTCGAAGCAGTCGATGCCGAAGCCGCCGAACAGCGCCATCATCGCCAGGTCGAACTCGCGGTGCCCGCCGTGCGCGGCCGGGTCGATCAGCCAGCTGCGGCCGTCGACGTCGACCAGGCGGTTGCCGGCCCACAGGTCCCCGTGGAGCCGGGCCGGCGGTTCCACGGGGACGCCGACGGCGTCCAGCCGGCCGGCCAGGCGGTCCAGGTCGTCGATCACGTCGTCGGGCAGGGCGCGGCCGTCCCGGGCCAGCCGGGCCAGCGGCAGGAGGCGCTGCGTGGCGTAGAACTCTGCCCAGGTCGCGCACGGCTCGTTGGGCAG
>JAEXGP010000416.1 GCA_023450775.1 Actinomycetes bacterium
AGATCCCGTTCTTCGGCGAGGACGTCGACCTGTGCTGGCGGGCCCACACGGCGGGCGCCTCGGTCCAGTTCTGCCCCCGGGCCACCGTGGCGCACCGGGAGCGGTTCGCCGAGCGCCGCGACGTCGAGTCCCGGTCTCGCTTCGAGACCCGCCACGAGGCTCGCATGGTCCTCGCCAACACCGAGCTCCGCCGCTGGTGGTGGACGGTGCCGGTCGGCATCGTGCTCGGGTTCGTCGACCTGGTCGGCTCCGCGCTGCTCGGCCGGTTCCGTCACTGCGGCGACGTGATCGCGGCCGCCTTCTGGAACACGGTCCACCTGCCCGACCTGATCCAGGCTCGGGCGCGCGTCCGTCGGTCGCGCCGGGTGCACGACGCCGACTACCGCACGCTGTTCCATCGCGGCAGCTATCGCCTGCGGTCGCTGGTGCGGACCGACGACGGCGAGGGCCGTCTGGCGGCCGCGACCCGCTCCGGCCGCGTGGTGCTGGCCGACATGACCTCGGTGACCAGCCGGGCCGCGGCGGGTCTGCTGATCGCCACCATCGTCGTGGCCGTGCTCGGCGCACGGCACCTGACCACCGGGCCGTTGCCGGTCATGCGCGAGCTCGTCAGCGGCGGCCGCAGCGCGCCCGACCTGCTGTCGGAGTGGTGGACGGCCTGGCGAGGCGCGGGACTCGGCGAAGGCTCGGTCCCGGTCGGTCTGGTGCCGGCCTTCGGCGGCCTCGGCACGATCCTGCTCGGCTCGATCGGCCTCGCCCGGCGCCTGCTGATCCTGCTCCCGCTGCTGCTCGGCGCGGTCGGCGGCTGGAAGCTGCTGTCGGGCACCCGCTCCATCCGGGGTCGCTCCGCGGCGGTGGCCGTCTACGCGCTCAACCCGGTGGCCCTCAACGCGCTCGCCACCGGCCGCCTACAGGCGCTCGTGGCCTACGCCGCCGCCCCGTGGCTGCTGCGCCGGATCGCCCGCCACGCCCGGGTGGCGCCGTTCGCCGAGGTGGACCGGCCGACCCAGGGCTGGCTGCGGCACCTGGTGGGCAACGGGCTGCTCCTCGGCGCGGTCGGGTGCGTGAGCCCGCTGGGATCGTTGGTGCTCGCGGTGACCGTCTCGCTCTTCGCGGTGGGCCCCTGGGTGGGCGGCGACCGGACCCGGGCGTCGCGCCTGCCGCTCGCCGCGTTCGGTGGACTCCTGTTCAGCATCCCGCTGCAGCTGCCGTGGCTCGTCGAGTCCGTGACCCGTGGCGACGCGGCGTCGCTGACCGGCCTGTGGGACTCCCGGACCGCGGTGCCGTCGGCCGCCGATCTCGTGACCGGCAGCATCGGCCCGGTGCAGACCGGCTGGCTCGGCTGGGGCATCGTGATCGCGGCGCTCGTCCCGCTGGTCACCGGTCGTTCGTGGCGGTTCGGCTGGGCGATCGGCGGCTGGGTCGTGGCGCTGGTCGCGTTCGCAGTCACGTCGCTGCTCGCGTCCACCGGGCTGGTCGGCGGTGCCGGTGTGGCGCTGTTCCTGGTGCCCGCCGCCCTGGCGATGGCGCTCGCGGTCGCCATGGGACCCCTCGCCTTCGAGCACGACGTGGTCAGCGGCGACTTCGGCATCGGCCAGCTGGCGTCCGGTGTGGGCATCCTGGCGCTCGTCGTCGGCCTGCTCCCGGTGGTGTTCGCTGCGCCGGAGGGCCGGTGGTACCTGCCCGAGGGCGACTACCAGCGGGCGCTCGACCTGGTCGATCGCGGCGACGCGACGCGGACCCTGTGGATCGGCGACCCCGACGTGCTCCCGGTGGGGGGCTGGGCGCTGCCCGGCTCCGACGACCTGGCGTTCGGGGTGACCGAGGGCAACCTGCCCACCGTGACGCAGCGCTACCGGCTGGACGGCGGCGACGGCGTGGAGCACCTGCGCCAGGCGGTGCAGGCCGCGGTGGCGGGGCGCACGTCACGCGTCGGTCAGCTGCTGGCGCCCATGGGCATCCGCTACGTGCTGCTGATCGACCGCCCCGCGCCCGAGCCGTTCTCGCCGGTGGAGGTGCCCCTGCCCGACGGCACGCTCGCCGCGTTCGACGAGCAGCTCGACCTGACGCAGATCCCTGTCGCTCCGGGCGCCGAGCTGTACGAGGTCAAGGGCACGTGGCCGCTGCGGTCCGACATCACCGAGCTCGACCTGCCCGACGACGGCGTGCCCTCAGCGGCCGGCCAGCTGCTGCTGCCGCCGGCCGACCCGCCGGCGGTGCTGGGTCGCGGGCCGGGCACGTCCTTCTCCGGTGACCTCGACGACGGGACGATCGTCGCGCAGGCCGTCACGGCCGACGGCGGGTGGTCGCTCGTGGCCGGCTCCTCGACCGCCGAGCGGTCGTCGCTGTTCGGCTGGGCGCAGCAGTTCGACGTGCGCAAGGGCGGCGACGCCACGCTGTCGTGGTCGACGCCGGTCGTGTCCCGCGTGCTGCAGGCCGTCCAGGTGCTGGCGCTGCTCGTGATGATCGTGGTGGCCGGCCGTCGCCGCCGCCTGGCGCCGTCGCGACCGCGGCGGACGATCCGTCGAGGTCCACCGGTGGTCGTGGTCACCGCCGACGACCCGGCGCCGTCAGCGGAGGGGTCCCGATGAAGCCCGCACGCCTCGGCGTCCTGACGGTGGTCGTGCTCGCGCTCGTGGGCCTGGCGGCCGCGTGGGGCGGACGCGCCGAACCGGAGCCGGCGACGATCGACCGGGCCCCGATCCCGGCCGTTCGGGCCGACAGCGACCTCCCCGTCACCTGGTACTGCGCCGCCGGGACCGCGGCGGTCGAGACCCGGCACTTCCTGTACGTGTCGAACCCGGACGGGGACGCCACGACCGCTCGCATCACGGCCTACACCGCGGCCGGGGCGACGCCGCCCCGGGACGTGGAGATCGCCGCTGGGGGTCCGACCGCGTTCGACGTGGGCGCCGTGTTCGGCGACCCCACCGCCTCGGTGCTCGTGCAGTCGCCGAACCCGGGCCTGACCGTGGACCACCAGCTGGTGGCCGAGGGCTACGGCGACCGCGCCGCGTGCGTCGGCTCGACCTCGGACCGGTGGCACTTCCCGGCGCTGTCCACCACCCGGGACGCCGGAGCCCGCCTGACGCTGTTCAACCCCTTCCCGGGCGACGCCGGGGTCGACATCGAGATCGGCTTCGACACCGGCACCCGCGTCCCCACGTCGGTCAACGGCGTGGTCGTCCCGGCCGGGACGGCGAAGGTCATCGACCTGGGTGCGCAGGGCATCGCCGAGCGCCGCGACCAGTTCACGGCCGTCGTCCGGTCGCGGTCGGGTCGCGTGCTCGCAGAGGTCGCACAGACCTGGGACGGCTCGGCCGGCCCCAAGGGCCTCCAGCTGTCCGCCGGCGTGCCCATGGCCCAGGAGCGGTGGGCGTTCGCCGGCGGCTTCACCGGTGCCGGCGCCACGGAGCGCCTGGTCGTGCAGAACCCCGGCGACGAGCGGGCCGCCGTGCTCGTGCAGGTGACCCCGTACGGGGGGTCCTCGGCGCCGCCCGAGCCGCTCGAGGTCGCGGTCGAGCCCCGGCGGTACGCGGTCATCGACCTGTCCGCCGAGAGCCGCATCCCGGGCGTCGGCTACCACTCGATCGAGGTCGAGGCCGACCGCGGCGTGGTCGTCGCCCGCACCACCGCGCTGACCGGTGGGCCCGAGCCCGCTCCCGACCCGGCGATCGTGATCCGTCCGGCGCTCACGAGCGGCGTGGCGATCTCCACCGGCACCCCGGTCGCGGCGCGTGAGTGGATGGTCCCGTCGATCGACGCCGGCGTCGCTCCGGCGCCGGTCGTGCTCGTGCACAACCCCGGCGAGGGCATCGCCAAGGTCACGCTGACGGCGGTGGCGGCCGGTTCCGCCACCGAGCTGGACGGTGCGACGGACCTGGAGGTCGCCCCGGGCGACAGCATCGCCGTGCCGCTGGCGGCGGCCGGCGCCGCACCCGAGATCGCGGTGCGGGTGACGGCCAGCGAGCCGGTCGTGGTGGAGCGCATCACCGTGTTCCCGCCCGACGACGACCTGGCGTTCGACCTGGCCGTCCCGGTGCACGCCGCGGGTTCACCTCTGTCGGTGCTCGGCGGCTGAGCCGCCGACGTGAGCGCCCGTGGCGACGCGGGCACACTGTGCGGGTGGATCGCCTGCTCGTCGCGCTCGTCCTGGCCGCCGTCGCCGTGGGCGTCGCGTTCCTGCTGCAGCGTCGGCGAGCCGACGTGCCCACCCAGCCCCGTTCGTGGGAGGCGCCCGCGCAGCTCGACCGTGCCGACTTCGACCGCCCCGAGGCGCCCTGGCTGGTCTGCGTGTTCAGCTCCGCCACCTGTTCGACGTGCGCCGACGTGGTGGCCAAGGCCGAGGTGCTTCGGAGCCCCGACGTGGCGGTCCAGGACGTCGAAGCCGTGGCCGACAAGGCACTGCACGACCGCTACCGCATCGAGGCGGTGCCGATCGTGGCGATCGCCGATGCGGATGGCGTGGTGCGCGAGTCGTTCGTCGGACCGGTGAGCTCGACCCATCTCTGGGCCGCGCTCGCCGAGCTGCGCGAGCCCGGTTCCGTGCCGCACGAGTGCGGCGGCCACGAGCACACCGCCTGAGCGGCACGCGGCACCGGGCCGCCGTGGGC
>JAEXGP010000033.1 GCA_023450775.1 Actinomycetes bacterium
CCGGGATGCGCTCGTACGATCCGTTCGACCCGTCGATCGCCGCCGATCCGTACCCGACGTACGACTGGCTGCGCGACGAGGCGCCGCTGCACCACAGCCCGGTCACCGACACCTTCGTGCTGTCGCGGCACGAGGACGTGGTGTGGGCGCTCGCGGACACGGACCTGTTCAGCTCCGACGCCATGCGGGGTGTGCTCCTCGACCAGCCGACGGGCGTCGGGACGGAGCGACTGCCCCGCTCGGAGGCCACCGGGAACCTCGTGTCGATCGATCCGCCCGGCCACACCGAGCTGCGCGGCATCGTCAACCGCGGCTTCACGCCGCGGAAGGTGAACGGCTGGCGGCCCCGCATCGACGAGCTGGTCGAGCAGCTCCTCGGTCGCGTCGACGGCGACCGGCTGGACGTGGTGGCCGAGCTGGCCGTGCCGCTGCCGGTCACGGTCATCGCCGAGCTCCTGGGCGCCGACGCGGCCCGGTCCGCCGACTTCCGCGCCTGGGCCGACGCAGCCACGCGCGCGGCCAGCGGCTCGCGGCGGGGCGGCATCGACGAGGACTCGCTCATGGCCATCCTGGCCATGGCGGACCACCTGGGCTCCGAGATCGACGCACGGCAGCACGAGCCGCGCGACGACCTGCTCACCACGCTCGTGCGGGCCCGTGGCGACGCCGTGCTGACCCGGGACGAGGCCGTCGGGTTCGCGGCCCTCCTGCTCTTCGCCGGCACGGAGACCACCACCAACCTGATCGGCAACGCGTGCTGGGCGCTCCTCGCCACGCCCGACGAGCGCCGGGCGCTCGTGGCGGACCCGGACCGGCTCCCCGCCGTGATCGAGGAGACGCTGCGGTGGGAGTCGCCGGTCCAGTACGTGTTCCGCCGCGCCACCCGCCCGTTCACCCGTCACGGCGTCGACGTCCCCGTCGACTCGACGGTCACGCTGGTGCTGGGCGCCGCCAACCGGGACCCCCGCCACTTCGGCGACGACGCGGACCGGTTCCGTCCGGACCGGGAGGTGTCCGGTCACGTGGGATTCGGCTTCGGGGCCCACTTCTGCCTGGGCGCGTCGCTCGCCCGACACGAGGCGACGTCGGCCATGGACTCGTTGCTGCCGTGGCTGGCGGCGGACCAGGACCTGGCCGGAGCGGGCGCCGACGAGTTCGTCGATTCGCTCCAGTTCCGCGGCCGCCGACGGCTCGAGCTCGTTCGCAAGGAGGCGTGATGCAGCCGATGCTCACCGAGGAGATCCTGGATCGCGGTCGTCGCGAGCGGGAGCGGTCCGGCTACCCCGAGGGGTTCCCGGTCCTCCCGCCGGTGCCCGCGCACAGGTACTCCGACCCCGCGTTCGCCGAGCTCGAGCTCGACCACGTCATCGGGCGCACGTGGCTGTTCGCCGCCCACGGTGACGAGCTGCCCGAACCCGGCGACTACGTGCTGCTGCGCCACCTGCCCGCGCCGGTGCTGCTCGTGCGCGGTCCCGACGGCTCGGTCCGCGGCTTCCTCAACTCGTGCCAGCACCGGGGCGGACCGGTGGTCCCCGACGACGCCGGCAACACCGGTCGCCGGCTGGTGTGCGGCTACCACGCGTGGAACTACGACCTGGACGGGCAGCTGGTGGGCGTGCCCGGCTCCCAGGACTTCTCGCTCGACACCGACTGCCTGGGCCTGCCCCGCGTGGCGTGCGAGCAGTGGGGGTCGCTCGTCTTCGTGCACCTGGGCGAGGACCCACCCCCGCTGGAGGAGGCGCTCGGCGTGGTCGGTCGCGAGCTCGGACCGCAGATCGGGCCCGATGCGGGCGGCGAGGTCCACCTCATCGCCCGCCGCTCGATCGAGGTCGAGGGCAACTGGAAGCTGACCGTCGACGCCAACATCGAGACGTATCACGTGAACACCGTCCACCGGAACAGCGCCGCGCTGGTGCTCGACCAGTCGGCCACCGGGATCTTCCTGCTGCCCGGCGGCCACTCCCGGATGCTGGTCCACAGCAAGGACGGCGGCGCGTTCCCGATCGACCTGCCGCCGTTCCCCGGCGCGAGCCCGCTCGCCGACAGCGGGATCTACTCGTACCACCTGTTCCCCAACACGAGCGTGGTGTTCGGGGGCACCCCGGCGCTGGCCTTCCTCATCTCGAGCTGGCCCATCACGCCGGACCGCAGCTTCTACGACGTGCACTTCCTCGCAGCGACGCCGGCCGACGGTCCGCACTCGGCGCTGCTCGCCGCGCTGGTGGATGCCAACTGGTCCGTCCTGCTCGAGGACCTCGGCAACCTCCCGGCCATCCAGCGGTCCGTCACGAGCGGTGGGCTGCGGGCGATGACGCTCGGCTACCAGGAGCGGCGCATCTACCACCAGCACGAGGAGATCGACCGACGCATCGGCGTGGAGCGGGTCCCCGAGGACCTGCAGGTCCCACCGGTGCTCGCGGAGTGGATCGAAGGATGACGACGGAGCTGACGATGGAGCCCTTCGCCGCGCTCATGCGGACCTACTGCATCGACTACACGAACAGCCACGACCTGTCGGTGTGCGACTCGATCATGGAACCCGACTACGTGGTGCGGATCTGCGGGATGGCGCTGGAGCGGGACGCCTCGTACAAGCACTCGGTCGAGACCGTCTTCTCCCGCTTCCCGGCGCTCGGCCTGGTGGTCCACGAGCTCGTCACCAACGGCGACCGGTTGGCGATGCGCTTCAGCGAGCACGGCGCGTCGGCCACGGGGGAGCTGGCCTGCTGGGCCGGCATCGGCCTCTACGACTGGAACGGCGAGCGCCTGACCAGCTGCCGGGTGGAGCAGGACTTCTGGTCGCAGCGGCGACAGCTCGACACCGGCGTGCCCGACGCGCTCGAGGCGCCGCACCTCGACCCGTGGAGCACCACCCGTGCGTTGCCGTCCGACGAGCGCGCCGAGCAGGTGGTGCGGGCGTGGCTGGACGCGGGCGAACTGGCGGCCGCCGCCGGCGGTCGCATCGACGAGACGCCGCTGGAGGAGTTCCGGCGCCCGCTCGACGTGGACGCGGTCGACGTCGCCGACCTGTTCTCCGCGGGTGACCGCGTGGCGTTCCACGCCACGCTGCGGGGTCGGTCCACCGGGGTGGTCGATGGTCTCGGCGCGAGCGGGGCGGCGGTGGCCATGGACGTCGCCGGGCTGGTCACCGTCTCGGACGGCCGGGTCGCCGACGCCCACGTGGTGACCGACCGCTTCGGTGCGTCCATGGGCCTGCGTTCGAACGTGGGCGGTGCCGGGTGAGCGCCGAGGACCTGGACCTCCGGGACCCCGAGCTGTATCGCCGTGACCCGCAGGACGTGTGGCGGACGTTGCGCGACACCGACGGCCTGGTGCGCGACCGCAACGGCTTCGTGGCGGTGGCGCGGTTCGCCGACGTCCTGGCGGCCGAGCGCAACGCGGTCGACCTCTCGAACGCCCGCGGCTACCGGGTGCACTGGGAGCCGCAGGAGCGGACGATGATCAGCCAGGACGACCCCAGCCACCTGGCCCAGCGTCGTCGCCTGTCGCCCGCGTTGACGCCGCGAGCGGTGAACTCCCACGCCGACGCGTACCGGTCGCTGGTGCGGGAGCTCGTCGATGCCGCGGTCGCCCAGCGGACCGCGACCGGCTCGGTCGAGGTCGTGGACGCCCTCGCCGCTCCGCTCCCGTGCCGGATCACGGCCACGATGATCGGCTTCGACGAGGGGGACTGGCGGGCGATCAAGGACTGGTCCGAGCGTCAGATGCGGCTGGACACCCGCGACGTCGACCCCGAGATCCTCCAGTCGTTCACCTCCAGCGTCTTCGAGTGGATGGTGGCGATGCAGCCGATCCTGGCGGCTCGAACCGCGGCGCCGACCGACGACTTCTTCAGCCGCTGGCTGTTCCCTCCCGACGGCCAGGACCCGCTGCCCATGGAGGAGATGGTGACGGAGGTCGGCCTGCTCATCGCCGGCGGCGCCGAGACCACCCGCACGCTCATCAGCCACGGGCTGCGCACGTTCTGCGACCACCCCGACCAGTGGGAGCTCCTCCACGACGACCCGGAGCGGATCCCCGGCGCGATCGAGGAGCTGCTGCGTTGGGTCAGCCCGCTCAACAACATGTTCCGCACCGCGGTGCGCGACACCGAGGTGAACGGGCAGCCGATCGCCGAGGGCGAGCGCGTCGTGCTGCTCTACCCGGCCGCGAACCGCGACCCCGCGGTGTTCGACGAACCGGATCGATTCGACGTCACCCGGCGGGCGGCCATGCACCTGGCCTTCGGGCACGGGACCCACTTCTGCCTGGGCGCCAACCTGGCGAGGCTGGAGATGCGGCTGCTGCTGGAGGAGCTCACCAAGCGGATCACCGGACTGCGCCCCGTCACCGAGCCGGACGTGGAGCCGAACGTGTTCGCCCGCGCCGTCCGTCGGTTCGACCTGGGGTTCGACCTCAGGTGAGCCGGCCCAGAGGTCGTCCACCGAAGTCGGACGACCCCTCGACCAGGGACCGTCTGCTGCAGGCCGCGGCCGACGCGTGCGTCGAGGTCGGCTTCGAGGCGGTCACGCTCGCCGACGTCGCGGCCAGGGCGGGCGTCACGCCCGCGGCCGTGTACAACCACTTCGCGGACAAGAGCGAGCTGCTGTACGCCGCGGGGCGGCACGCGATCGACGGGCTGGGAGCGAGCGTGATCCCCACCGGCGACCCGGCGCAGGCCGTGCACGACGTGGTGGCCGCGTTCCTCCGCCCGTCGTTCCGCTCGAGCCGGCGGCTCCTCCTGGAGCTGCACCTCGCCGGCTCGCGCCACCCCGAGCTGGGGGAGCACCTGGCGCGCTGGCACCAGGAGTTCGCGTCGATGGCGGTCGCGCGGTCCTCCAAGGATCCGGCGCTCGCCGCGGTCGACGTCAACGTGCTGTTCCTCCTGCTCCTCGGGTGCTGCCACCTGGAGGACCTGGCCTCGTTGGGTACGCCGCCCGCCGAGGTCGCCGAGCGGATCGAGCGGCTGGTCGACGCGCTCGACGCGTAGCCGGTCCTCGATCAGGCGTCGTCGGACGCCGTCGCCGGCCCGCGCAGGCCGGCGACGAGGAGACCCACCATGCGGCGGGCGTCGTAGTCGACCGCGGTCGACGCGCCGGCGCACAGGCTGCCGACCCCGCGCAGCAGCTCGACCGGGTGCTGGCCGGGCCGGATCTGACCAGCGGCCTCCGAGGCCGCGAGCAGATCGCCGCACACGGGGACGAGCCGATCGAGGAAGGAGGCGTGCAGCGGGTCGAAGCACGGGTCGTCGGACCGGAGCACATCGGCCAGCCCGTGCTTGGTGACGAGGAAGTCGACGAACCGGTCGATCCAGCGCTCGAGCGCGTCGAAGGGCGTGGGCGCGTCGTCGAGGAGCGCGGGCCCGGCCTCTGCCAGCCCGTCGACCTGGTGGCGGTACACGGCGACGATCAGGTCGGCGCGGGTGGGGAAGTGGCGGTAGATCGTGGCCGTGCCCACGCCGGCCTCGGCGGCGATGGCGCGGATCGGCGCCTCCACCCCCGACGTCACGAACACCTTGGCCGCAGCGTCCAGCACCGATCGCTGGTTGCGGCGCGCATCTGCACGCCGGGGCGTGTCGGCGGCATCGGTCTCGGCCGGCGCGCTGTCGTCCATCTCCACCTCCTCGGCACGGTCTGGCCGGTCGGAGACCGGCGTTGCAAAACGGGACAGTGTCCCGTATCGTCAAACGGGACAGCGTTCCGCTTCATGATGCCAGTGGCGGGACGGCATCACCACACCTGCCGGGACACCGACGACTGGAGAGCGCCCATGCCCCGAACCGTGATCTTCGACGAGACCGGCGACCCCGACGTGCTGCGGATCGTCGACGAGCCCGAGCTGGAGCCCGGAGCGGGAGAGGTCCGCGTCCGGATCGAGGCCGCCGGCGTGAACCGCCTGGATCAGCTCATGCGCTCCGGCGCGTTCCCGAGGCCGTTCCGGCTCCCGCACGCCCGGCTCGGCTGCGAGGGGACCGGGGTGATCGACGCCGTCGGCGACGAGGTCACCGGCCTGGACGTCGGCGATGCGGTGATCATCACCGCGGTGCCCCAGATGGACCTGAACGGCACCTATGCCGAGAGCACCGTGGTGCCGGCTTGGTCGGTCATCCCTCGCCCCGAGGGAGTCGACGCCGTGACCGCGGCGGCCCTGTGGGTCTCGTACTCGACGGCCTACGGCGCCCTCGTCGAGAAGGCGGGCATGCGCCCCGGCGACCACGTGCTGATCACCGCGGCGTCGAGCGGGGTGGGGCTTGCGGCGATCCAGATCGCCAACGACCTCGGTGCCGTGCCGATCGCCGTCACCCGCGACGGGTCCAAGTCGGCGCAGCTCCTGGCCGCGGGCGCCGCGGTGGTGCTGGCGTCGGAGCACGACGACGTGGTGGAGGCCGCCCGGCGCCACAGCGGCGGCGACGGGGTGGACATCATCCTCGACAGCGTGATGGGGCCCGGCCTGCTCGAGCTCGCGACGGCGGCCCGGCCCGGCGGCACCTTGGTCACGGTCGGGTGGCTCGACCCGCGGCCCGCGCCGATGCCGATGAACGCGCCGCTCACGATCCACCGCTACATGAGCTTCGAGCACACGCTCGACCCCGAGGTCGTCGCCCGCATGGCGGCCTACCTGAACGCCGGACTCCGCAGCGGCGCGCTGCGGCCGACCGTCGACTCGGTGTACGCGCTGGACGACGTCGCGGCGGCCCATCGCCGCCTCGAGGCCGGCCAGCAGGTGGGCAAGGTCGTCGTCACCGTCTGAGCCGGTGCCGAGGATCCGAACTTGGGGGATCTCGACGTGTGATCTGTCGATATCCCCCGAGTTCGCGGCATCCGCCGAGTTCGCCGGGCGCCGCCCGACGGCTCGGCGTCAGCCGACCCAGAGCAGCCAGACCACCAGGCAGAACGCGGGGGCCAGGAAGTCCAGGAACAGGATCGGACCTGCGTTGTTGATGGCGAAGTTCCGCTCGCGCACGATCTCGCGGATGTGACCGACCCCGGCCACCCACAGGAACGTCATCGCCATCACGATCACGGCCAGCCAGTACTCGGTGCCGAACGATCCGGCGAGCACGCCGGCGATGCCGATGCCCAGGTTGGCGCCGCCCACCTCCCACTGGAACGGGCTGGGCTGCCACCCGATCGACCGTGCGATCGGCGGACCCCAGAACATGTGGCCGAGCCCGGCACCGAGCGCCTGGGCGCCGATCAGGTACGTGACGGCGTTGAGCACCAGGATCGTGCGCCAGTCGCCGTCGCCGCCGGAGGCGAACCACACGATCTCGGCGACGGCGAAGCAGATGACCCCGGCGAACGGGGCCGCGCCGAGCAGCACGCGGACGGCGGCCGGCGGCTCGCCGTCCTGCGCGGCAGCGGTGGCGGCGGGGTGGCTGATCCCTGACGGGCTCTGGACATCTGACGACATGTGGTGCCCCCTCGGTGAGCTCCTCTCCGAGGGTAACGAGCACCCGTTCGGACTCCTCCGGACCGGCGGGTGCACCGACGGACACCGCCGCGTGCAGGACCTCGCCCGTCCCTCGTGCCGAGATCCGCGACGCCGACGATATGTCCCGCCTCGTAGCCTGCCGGGATGCGCGTGCTGGTCGTCGAGGACGAACCGCTCATGGCGGAGGGCATCCGGGACGGCCTGCGCCTGGAGGCGATCGCGGCGGACGTCGCCGGCGACGGCGACACCGCGCTCGACCTCCTGCGCGTGAACTCGTACGACATCGCGGTGCTCGACCGGGACGTCCCGGGTCCCGATGGCGACGAGATCGCCCGCCGCATCGTGGCGTCCGGATCCGGGATGCCGATCCTGATGCTGACCGCGGCCGACCGCCTGGACGACAAGGCGTCCGGCTTCGAGCTCGGCGCCGACGACTACCTGACCAAGCCGTTCGAGCTGCGGGAGCTGGTGCTGCGACTCCGCGCCCTCGACCGCCGGCGCGCCCGGAGCCGGCCACCGGTCCGGGAGCTCGCAGGCCTGCGGCTCGATCCGTTCCGGCGCGAGGTGTTCCGGGACGGCCGGTACGTCGCCCTGACCCGCAAGCAGTTCGCGGTGCTGGAAGTGCTGGTCGACGCCGAGGGCGGCGTGGTGAGCGCGGAGGAGCTGCTCGAACGGGCGTGGGACGGCAACGCGGATCCGTTCACCAACGCGGTGCGCATCACGGTGTCGGGTCTCCGCAAGCGGCTCGGCGAGCCGTGGCTGATCGCCACGGTGCCCGGCGTCGGTTACCGGATCGACACGGGGCGCGCCGACGGCGCCGACGCGGACGGCTGAGCGCGGGGTGGAGCGACGCCCGGGCCTCAGCGTCCGCCTCAAGCTCACGCTGAGCTACGCGGGGTTCCTGATGGCGGCGAGCGTGCTCCTGCTCGCGGCGGTGTGGGTGTTCCTGCTCCGGTACGTCCCCGAGGTGATCTACACCTCGCCGCTCGACGGACGAACCCCGCCAGGGGGGATGTTCGTCCCCAACCGCTCGGACCTGATGCGGGCGTTCGCTCCGAAGGCCGCCCTGGCACTGGGCTTCCTGCTGGTGTTCGGACTCGTCGGCGGGTGGCTCCTGGCCGGGAGCATGCTCGCCCCGCTCAACCGGATCACCAAGGCCACGCGACTGGCGGCGACCGGCTCGCTCTCGCACCGCATCCAGCTGGAGGGACGCACCGACGAGTTCCGGGAGCTGGCCGACGCCTTCGACAACATGCTCGCCCGGCTCGAGGCGCACGTGGAGGAGCAGCAGCGGTTCGCCGCCAACGCCTCGCACGAGCTGCGCACGCCGCTGGCGATCACCCAGACGCTGCTCGACGTCGCGCGCAACGACCCCGACCGGGACACCGGTGAGCTGGTCGAGCGCCTCCGCCACGTCAACACCCGCGCCATCGACCTGACCGAGGCCCTGCTGCAGCTGACCCGCGCCAACCAGGGGACGTTCGCACGCGAGCCGGTGGACCTGTCGCTCGTCGCTGAGGAGGCGACCGAGACCCTGCTCCCCCTCGCCGAGAAGCACGGGGTCGCCATCCGCGCATCGGGCGAGGACAGCCGGACCGTCGGGTCCTACGCGCTCCTGCTGCAGATGACGACCAACCTGCTGCACAACGCGATCGTCCACAACCTGCCGGAGGGCGGGTTGGTCGAGGTGACCACCTCGGCCGGCCCGGACCGGGTCGAGCTCGTCGTCGAGAACACCGGCGCGCCCCTGTCGCCGCAGCTCGTGTCGACCCTCGCCGAGCCGTTCCGGCGCGGCGCCGGGCGTGCGCGCGGCGATCACGCGGGCGTCGGACTCGGGTTGGCGATCGTCGAGAGCACCACGAACGCGCACGGCGGCATGCTCACCCTCGCCGCCCGCCCCGAGGGCGGCCTGCGGGTCACGGTCAGCCTCCCGGCGGGCCCTCGCGCCCACCGTTCCTGAGCTCGCCACAGGCCGCGGGCGGACGCCGGATCAGAGCGATCGGGAGATGCCGGCCGCCTTGAGCGTGGCGGCCGGGACGCCCACCTCGCGCCAGGCGGCGTAGCTGATGCCCTTGCGCTCGGCGTAGGACCGGGCGACCTTGACGAACCCCTTCTCCAGATCGGAGAGGTCCACGCCGGAACCGGACGTCAGCGCCGCGAGCTCGCGCTCCAGGTCCACGCGCTCCTGGATCAGCGACAACCGCTGGAACGGCTCCGACTCGGGGATCTGCTCGTTCAGCGCGGCGAGGCGCCGCTCGATCGATTCCGGGGTCCGCCGTCGCCCCCGCTTGGGACGGTTCGCCTCCAATGCGTTCAGGTAGTCCTTGACCGCCTTGCTCTCGGTCCTGCCAGCGGCCAGCGCTTCCTTGTGCTCGGCCGTCATCGACTTCGGGCCCTTCTTCGCCATCGCAAGCTCCGTCGTTCAGGCTCACTGGATGAGCGCGGAAGCTCATTCTCCTACGACTTTCGTCGCCGCGTCGTGACCTTCGCGATCTGCGACGAGCGGGGTCGGGTCGAACGGATGCGGGCGGGGCGCCCCTTCGTCCCTGCTGGCGACCGCCGTCATGGGCGGCGGTCCAGGGCGACCGACCGTGGGAGCAACCTGTCCTCATTCCCGGCCGCCGGGGTCACGATGCGCGCTCGGCCGCTCATTTCGCTGCGACCCGAAGGCACTGCAGACGATCGACCCGGCGTCCGACACTGAGGTCCATGGACACGATGGCCGCCTTTCAGCTCCGGCTCCGGACCGAGCTCCTCCGTGCGTTCGTCGAGCAACGGGTTCCGCCGCTGACCGGCGGTCGCTCGACTCGATGATCGAACGGGTGGTGATGCAGAGCCGCAAGACGCCGAGCGGCTCCATCACTGCGCTGGTGAACAGGGGCGAGGACTGGTCGCCGCGAGCCGTCGCGGACGTGGTGGCCGACATCCGCTCGGGTCGGTACCGCTACCTCGTGCCATGGCCGGGCGGCACGGTCCTGGTGCGCGTGGCCGACGGGCCCGACGACGTGGTCGATGCAGATCGCCCCGACGGACGCGCCGGTGGACTGGCGTTGCTCCCCAACGGCTAGCTCCCGCGAGCCGCCGGTCGACGGCGAGGGGACCGACGGTCCAGCGGCGAGGGACCGACGGTCCAGCGGCGAGGGGACCGAGCGTCGCGAGCCAACTCCGCGTCGGGTCATCGACCGCGTGCCGCCCGCGCCCCGAGGGTGGGATCCAGCCCATCCACACGGCAGGAGAACACACATGGCCCTCGACGTTCCCGTCCCACGACCCCGGTCCGTCCTCGCCGCCGGCGCGGCCGCGGCCACCGCTGCTGCGGTCCTCGTCCCCACCGCGGGTCCGGCGTCGGCCACCGAGGTCGACGACACGCCGCACTGCGTCATCCAGATCGAGGGCATCCTCGACACCGGTGAGTTCGTCACGGCCGAGCCGGTGTGCTTCGGCACGCTCGCCGAGGCGCTGGCGACGGCCGGGCTGGACGTGGACCCGGCGGCCCGGATCGACATCGCGGATGTCGTCGCGGACGACCTGGTGGCAGCAGCCGCCGCGTCGGGACCGATCGGCATCCACTACGACGGGTTCAACACCACCGGCGCGTCGATCACCGTGACCGGCAGCGATTGCGCCGGCGGCTACCTGAACCTCTCGGCGACGTGGATCAACCGGATCAGCTCCACGATCAACTTCTGTCCCGTCGTCCGGTTCTTCGACGGGTTCGACAAGAGCGGTGCGTCGGAGGCGACGACGCCGGCGCAGACCAACCTGTCGCCGCTGAACAACGCGTCGAACAGCATCCAGTACGCGTCGTCGTGACGTCCGCCGCCCTCTCGAGCCGCAGCGTCCGCCTCCGTGCGGTCCGCAGCGGTGACCACGACTGGCTCTACGAGCTCCTGGCGGTCGACTCCGGGAGCCGCTGGCGCTACCGCGGTCGCACCCCCAACCCGGCCGAGTTCCAGCAGGACCTCTGGCGCGGCGTCCACGCGCAGTTCGTCGTCGTCGACCGCGCCGGACGACCGGTCGGCCTCGTCGGCTCGTACAACGTGAACAGCGCGGCCGGCCACTGCCACCTGTTCGCGGTGTCGGCGCAGGACACGACCCACGCGGTGGCCGAGGCGACCGGGCTGCTCATCAACTGGCTGTTCGACGAGTTCGACTTCCACAAGCTCTGGATCGAGGCGCCCGAGTTCAACCTCCGTCAGTTCGCCACGTTGACCGACGTCGCGGACGTGGAGGGGCGGCTCACCAACTTCGACTACTGGCGCGGTCGCTACTGGGACGTGCTGATCCTCTCGTTGAACCGGCACCGCTGGGACGAGCGCCACCGTCACATCCTCGAGCGGCGGCGCCGGCCGCTCACCGGCGGGGCGGTGGACGCGGTGCCGGACCCCGGCGGGCTCCGGGCGCTGCTGGGCGACCTGCTGCCGCTGGACTCGCTGGGTGCGATCGAGGCGATCTCGTGGCTGGAGGAGCGGCTGGACTCGGAGCTCGACGTCGAGCTGCTCGAGGGCCTCGGGGACCTGGATGCGGCCGGCGCCGCGGTCGAGCTGCACCGTCGGCTCCAGGACCTCGCCGGACCCGTCGCTCAGCAGGCCTTCGGGAACGACGGTCGCTCGATCTGGAACGGCCAGGACCCGTCGACGGTCGCGGTCACCCTGATGTCGTGAGGCGACAGCGCCTCGACGGCCACGACTTGCCACGAGCCGTAGGGACCCGGGTCGTCGACCTCGGCCGGCGTGGGGAGCATGAACCAGCGGACCGCGAGGTTCCGATCCTCGAGCTCCCGCGCCACGGACTCGACCGGGTCGCCGAGCAGCGGCTCGCACGCCAGGGCCTCACCGGGTTGGAGCGCGTCGGTCGGGCCGATCCACGACTCGCCGTCCCGCGCCGCGCGTCCCAGCACGAGCTCCAGGGTCCCGGGCCAGTCCTTGCTGATGCGGAAGCCGGTGAATGCGTCGGACTCGGGATCGATCGGGCGGAAGTCCGCGGGCTGATCACCCGACGAACCGATGAACTTGCCCACGTTCGACGGCCCGACCGGCACCTCGCGGACGCGGACGTCGAGACCGGCCGCCCTGGCCTCGGCGACGATCTCGTCGGGTCGCGTCTCGAGGCTGGTGAGGCGGACGACGAAGTCGGGCCCGTCGATGGAGACCTCCACGTCCGCGGCGGCGGGGTCCGCCGACCGGCCGATGAGCAGGCCGCTCATCAGCGCGACGGCGACCACGGCCGCTGCGGCGAGGATGAGCATCCGGTTCCGGCGAGCACGCGGACGTGACGGCAGCTCGACCGGTGCGTCCTGTTCGTCCAGCTGCTGCTGGTGTCGTTGCCGTTCGGCGGCGACCAGCAGCTGGGCCCGGAGCGCTGCGAGGAAGTCGTCGTCAGCCATCCGAGCGCTCCTCGTCGTTCAGATGGTCCAGCAGCTGGGCCAGCCCCCTGGACACGCGGACCCGCGCCGCGCCCTCCGAGCAGCTCAGCCGCTCCGCGATCCGTGCGTACGACATCTGCTGCACGATCCGCAGCTCCACGGCCTCCCGGATGGGGGCGCTGAGCGACCTCAGCGCGCCGTCGAGAGGACCGGCGAGTCGCTCCAGGTCGACGCGCAGCTCCACCAGGTCGAACTCGTCGGCGTCGGGTGTCTCGACCTGGATGCCGAGCTGCTGGCGTGCGCCGTCCTCCACCCGCTGGCGCCGCAGCCAGTCACGGAACTCGTTCTTGGCGAACCCGTACAGCCAGGCCTGAGGGGCCGCCGCGCGACCCGGGTCGTAGCGGGCGAGGTTGGCGAGGGTCTTCGCGAACGTCTCGGCGCACAGGTCGGCGGCCACGTCCGCGGCCGCGGTGCGACGGCCGAACCAGCGGAGCAGCTTCGGCGCCTCCTGGTCGTAGAACTGGGCGAACGCCGCGAGGTCGCCGTCCCGGGCGTGTTCCAGCAGATCGGGGACGGTCACGACCGGCTCCACGGGGACACCCTGGCGCCCGGCGGGGACCGAAGCAACCCACGTCCGGGGCCAGGCGACGGTCAAGGGCAGATCCTCTGCGGTCGGAAGCCCAGCGACGCGCCGAAGGCGGCGAGCTCCAGTCGGTTCTCCGCCCCGAACGACCGGAACAGGGTGGCGAGCTCCCGCTTCACCGAGGCGTCGGACAGGTACAGGCCCTTGGCGATGTCACGAGTGGCCTGGCCCGCCAGGATCGCGCCCACGATCACCGTCTGGCGCTCGGACAGGTCGGGCATCTTCGACGCGGTCTCGACGATGTCCAGCGGGGCGAGCGCCCATCCGTTGCGGACGAACCCCAGGGCGTCGGCGAGGTCGTTCGGTCGCTCGCCGGAGATGACCGCGCTCACGGTGCCGGCGGCCAGGGCCTTCATGCCGGCGTGGGCGCCGCACGGCGTGGGCTCGACGACCAGGACGGTGGCCTGCGTGGCGATCGAGCCGACCACGGCCTTGGGCTCGTCGACCACGTGACAGGTGTCGGGTCCCAGGTTGCGGCGGAGCGTGAAGCCCGCCCGCATGCCCACGTGGGACAGCGCCTCGCGCAACGTCTCGCTGGCCACGTCCACGCAGAACTCCTGGCGTCGGCGATCCGTGGGCATCGCGGTGGGTGTGGTCGGCAGCTCGGCCCCGAGCGCCTGTGGTCCGTCGCCGTCCCTCATGCACACTTCTTGTCCGCACGACGAGTTTCGTTACACGTCGACGCGATCGGCACCGGATCCGCCGGCGGCCGCTCGATGCCGACCGTGAGCGTTCTCCTGGTCACGGGGAGGGCTCGCATGGACGAGATCGAGGTCGACTACCTGGTCGTGGGCGCGGGGGCGTCCGGGATGGCGTTCGTGGACGCCCTGGTCGCCGAGGACGAGGAGTGCGAGGTGCTCCTCGTCGACCGGCGGCACCGGCCCGGCGGTCACTGGCTGGACGCCTATCCGTTCGTGCGCCTGCACCAGCCGTCGGCCACCTACGGCGTCACCTCGCTCGACCTCGGCGAGGACCGCATCGACCGGACCGGCCCGAACGCCGGGTTCTACGAACGTGCGACCGCGGCCGAGATCGTGGGCTACTACGACACGGTCCTCGAGCAGGTGCTCCTACCGACGGGCCGCGTCCGGTTCCTCGGCCTGGCGGAGCACCGAGAACGGGACGACGGGACCCAGCTGGTCCGGTCGCTGCTCACGGGCGAGGAGACCGCCGTCCGGGCCCGCCGTCGCGTGGTCGACGCCACCTACACGGAGTCGTCGATCCCCAAGACCCACACGCCGGGTTTCGCCATCGACGAGGGAGCTGTCGTCGTCCCGCCCAACGACCTGGTCGATCCCGGCCGCGCCGCAGCCGGCTACACGATCATCGGCGGCGGAAAGACCTCCATGGACACGTGCGGTTGGCTGCTCGAGATGGGCGTCGACCCCGACCGCATCCGGTGGGTGCGCTCCCGCGACGGCTGGTACTTCAACCGTGCGTTCACGCAGCCCCGCGACATGGTGGGCTCGTTCATGCAGCTCCAGGCCCGCTGGATCGCCGCAGCGGCGGCGGCCGGGGACGCACGGGACTTCGCCCGCCGTCTGGAGGCGTCCGAGGTGTTCCTCCGGGTCGACCCCGACGAGGAGCCGACCGCCTTCCGAGGGGCCACGGTGAGCGTGGGGGAGATCGAAGCGCTGCGCACGATCGAGGACGTGGTGCGTCGCGGCCGCGTCCGGCGGGTGACCGCCGACCGGATCGTCTTCGACGACGGCGAGCTCCCGACCGGCCCGGACCACCTGTACGTCGACTGCACCGCCGCGGGTGTCCCGCCCACGACGCCCCGCCCGCTGTTCAGCCCCGGTCGCATCGCGCTCGAGTACGTGACGCTCGGGTTCGTGCCGTGGGGAGCGGCGACGGTGGGGGCGGTCGAGGCGCTCGTGGACGACAACGACGAGCTCAAGAACCGGCTCTGCCCGCCGGTCGTCTTCTCGGGGTACGTGGCAGACCTGCTGAGCTTCGCCGACGCCGGCATGCGGGGGCTGGCCGCCCGGTCCGCCGAGCCGGCCGTCTCCAAGTGGAACGACCGGTGCCGGCTCAACCCGGGTCGGGGTGCTGGCGCGCATCTGGATGATCCGGCGGTCGCCGACGCGTTCGACGTCATCGGGGCCAACTACTTCCCGGCGCTCGAGAACCTTCAGCGGCTCCTGTCGGGGGACGCCGGCGAACGGGCGGTGGCACCGTCGTCGTGATCGCCCGACATCCGCGGGTCGCCGGCTGGTAGACGGAGGGGCGACCGGCCGCACGGCTGACCGGTCCGGCCGACCGCCCAGTCCCCATGGAGTCCCATGACCGACGTCCCCGTCGCGATCGTCACCGGCGCCAGCCGGGGGATCGGCCGTGCCGGCGCCCTGGCGCTGGCCGAGGCCGGGTTCGACGTGGCGATCTGCGCCCGGACGGTGGAGGAGGGCTCGGGCCTCGCCGAGTCCAACACCGTCCGTGAGGAGCGCTCGCTGCCGGTGCCCGGCAGCCTGGAGCGGACGGCCGAGGAGATCGAGTCGCGCGGTCGGCGTGCGCTGATCACGCCGATGGACCTGCTCGACCGGGACGCCGTGCTGGCGGTGCCCGATCGGGTCGTGTCCGAGTGGGGCCGCATCGACGTGCTGTTCAACAACGCGATCTACAAGGGCGTCGGGACCATGGACCGGGTGGCCGACCTCACGACCGCGTCGATGCTGGACATGTTCACCGGCAACTTCGTCCACCAGGTCCTGCTGATCCAGGCGGTGCTGCCGCACATGGTCGAGCGGGGTCGCGGCACGATCGTCGACATGGTGTCGGGATCGGCCCGGCTCGATCCGCCCGCGCCGCCGGGCGAGGGCGGTTGGGGCGTCCTCTACTCGGCGTCCAAGGCGGCGTTCGGCCGTGTGGCCGGCGGCATCAACGCCGAGTACCGGAGCGCCGGGGTGACCGCGTTCAACGTGGATCCCGGCAACGTGGTCACCGAGGCCCGCCGGGCGACCAAGCCGGACGACGACTACACCGAGGGCTTCGGCAGCGAGCCGGCAGAGGCGACCGGCAAGGTGGTCGCCTGGCTGGCGACCGATCCGGGCGCGGACCGCTTCGTGGGCAAGTGGATCTTCGCCCCCAAGCTCTGCTCCGACCTGGGTCTCCTGCCCGGCTGGACCTACCAGCCGGCCCGATGAGGAGGAGGCACTCGTGACCGGTCCGCTCGACGGCGTCCGCGTGCTGGAGCTCGCCGTGGCGCTCGCCGCGCCGTCGGCTGCCGCCATGCTCGGCGACTGGGGGGCCGAGGTGATCAAGGTGGAGCCGCTCACCGGCGACACGCAGCGCGGCAACACGCAGAACTCGTACTTCTTCCAGGACAACCGGGCCAAGCGCAGCGTGGCGCTCGACGTGTCGACCGACGACGGCCGCGAGGTGATGCTGCAGCTCGTCGACCGGGCCGACGTGTTCGTGACCAACATCCGTCCCGCCGGGCTGCGCCGCCTGGGCATGGACTCCGAGTCGCTGCTCGCCCGGAACCCGAGGCTGGTCTACGGGCTGCTGACCGGTTACGGATCCGACGGACCGGCTGCCGGCCGGGCCGGCTACGACATGGGCGCCTTCTGGGCGCGCGCCGGCGTGGCCGGTGCGCTCGTGGGTCCCGACGAGGCTCCGCCCGTGCCGCGTCCCGCCATGGGCGACCACACGACGGGGCTCGCGCTCGTGGCCGCTGTCACCGCTGCGCTGTTCGACCGTGAGCGCACCGGCGAGGGGCGCCTGGTCGAGACGTCGCTCGTGCGCGCCGGCGCCTATGTGATCAGCTCGGACCTGTCCGCCCACGTGAACGGCGAGCGCCCGCAACCGGGCCTGCGCCGGGCGCTCTACAACCCGCTCCTGGCCTGCTACCGGTCGGAGGACGGGCGGTGGTTCTACCTGCTGGGACTCGAAGCCACCCGGCACTGGCCCCACGTCGCCGCCGCCGTGGGGCGCCCGGACCTGCTCGAGGACGAGCGCTTCGCCGACTTCATGGGTCTGATCAGGAACCGGGACGAGCTGATCGCCGTCCTGGACGAGGAGTTCGCCAGACGGCCGCTCGACGAGTGGGCCCGGATCTTCGACGAGCACGACGTCTGGTGGGATCCGGTCCAGGACTTCGACGAGGTGGCGTCGGATCCGATCATGCGGGCCGCCGGGGTGTTCCGCCCCATGGAGGGCGACCGGACAGCGATCGCGGCGCCGGCGGACGTCGGCGCGTCGACCGGCGTGGTCGGTGCCGTGCCCGAGCTCGGCCAGCACACCGAGGAGGTCCTCCTGGAGCTCGGCTACGAGTGGCCGCAGATCACGGCGTTGATGGAGCGAGGCGTGATCCCGTAGCCCCCCGCTGCAGCTCGTGCCGGTCCTGTCGCCGGGAGCGTTCAGCGGACGTTCAGCGACCACCCGTATGGTGCCGAGAGAGGGAGGGACCGACGTCGCGGTGCGAGGGAGGTCCGCGGTGTTCGACGACACCCGGATCGGGCGGACCGCACGTCGGGCGGGGCCCGCGGCGCGCAGCGAACGGCGTCCGCGGGCCCCGGGAACGGGGCGGAGCCGCGGTGCCTAGGATCCTCATGACCCCAGGAGGACCGTCCCGTGCCGAGCTCTCCCCACCTCCGCGTCAGCGGCCAGTACGCCGCCGAGCATCCCGAGGCCGACCCGTCGGCGACCGAGGTCGTCATCAACGCCCTGGTGGTCGGCAACCTGCTGTCCGAGCGCATGGACGGGGTGCTGCGCGAGTTCGGGCTCACGGTCGGCTCGTTCAACCTCCTGACCATCGTCGCCGGGGCGGACGAGCCGCTGACGCCCACCGAGATCGCCCATCGGACCCTGACGAAGGTGACGACGGCGACGGTGACGGGCCTGCTCGACACCTGCCAGCGGAAGGGTCTGCTCACGAGGGTGCCGCATCCGTCGGACAAGCGCCGCGTGCTGGTGGAGCTGACCCCGGCGGGCCGTGCGCTGTTGAGCGACGTCGGTCCGAGGATCGCGGCGGCGGAACGCCGGTGGGCCGGATCGCTCGGCAACCGCCGGCGTGACGAGCTCCTCCGGGGTCTGGGCGAGCTGCGGCTGGCCATCGAGGCCGACGCCCCGGACTGAGCTGCGCTCCTGTCGACGGACATCGAAGATCACTCTTGACTCCAAGTCGTTAGGGACCTAGTAATAATCACTAGCTCCCTAACGAAAGTGAGTCGTCATGACCGTGCAACTGTTCACCGACGCTGCGGATGCCGAGACCCTGGAGGTGCTCGGCTCCACGATGGCCCTGCTCGCCACCGCCGAGCAGACCGGCGACGCCTACGAGGCGGTGCTCGTCGACAGCGGGCCCGGGGGCGACCTCGTCCCGCACCGGCATCCGTGGGAGGAGATGTACTTCGGGGTCGAGGGGACGATGGAGGTCCAGGTGGGGCGCCGGGTCCGGACGCTCGGACCGGGCTCGCTGGTCACGCTGCCGGCACGCTGCCTGCACGCCTTCCGGGTCACGAGCGACTCGGCCCGGTTCCTCCACGTCTCGATCGGCCGCGGTGCCGTCGACGCCTTCCGGGACCTCCACGCGCACGTCCCGCCGGACCCCACGCCCGACGACCTGGAGACCCTCCTGCGGGTCCTGGACCGGCACCAGATCGAGGTCGTCGTGCCGTCGGCGGCCGACCCCGTCGAGCGGGTCACCGTCGGCTGACCCGCCGCCCGACCGATCTCCACGAGGTGAAACGCCGAGGGGCGTTCGGGCGATCGGAACATCGCTACATCACAAGTGAGGGCGCCCGGGTACCACTGGGGATACCCGGGCGTCGTCGCGTCCGGCCGGTCACATCGGTGCGGTCACGCCGGTCCGGTCACGCCGGTCCGGTCACGTCCGTCCGGCCTCGGGGCCGATGCCGTGGGGATCGGGGCGGAGATCCACCCGTCCGTCGTCGTCCCGGTCCGCTGCGCGCCGGCGCAGCCGGTCGAGCGTCGCGTCGAGGATCTCCCGCCGCCGGGGCCGGTGCCACCGTCCTGAGGTCCTCGAGCGCCGCGACGAGTCGGCGCTCGACCTGGGGAGAGCCGCACCGGCCAGGATGATCTCCTCGAAGGCGAGCCGCACGTACGCGTCCCAGTCCATCGTCGGCATGTCGAGCCGGGCCGCACCGTCCCGGTCGCGGAACGTCCCGTCCGGCAGCTCACGTGTGGCGAGCTGGCGCAGGGCGTCGTGCAGGCGGTCGATCGCCTGCACGGCGGTGGTGGGGTCCTGGAACGGGGACTCGGACACGGACCGCTCCGCGATGTCGACGAGCAACCGGAAGCCGTAGGACACGTCCTGCTCCAGGGTGCGCTCCAGTCCGAGCCGCACGGTTCGGCGCAGGTCGGCGGGGTCGATGTCGTCGCCCTCCACCTCGAACAGGGGCGCACCGGACGGGACGAACTGGCCGAGTCCCGCCGGCATCCGCACCAACGTGTCCGCGTCCGCTGCGAGCTCGACGATGCGCTCGATGTCGACGGTGCAGATCACGCCGGAGTGATCCGCGGTCACCACCCCGGGCGGTGGGCCGGCCGGGGTGGCCGAGATCGGCGGGTACGTGGTGTCGAGGAGGCGTCGCACGTCGGTGCCGACCAGCTCGATCAGCGCGGAGACCCGCAGCGCCCGTCCCGTGTGGTCCACGTAGAGCACCAGGACGGCGACGCTCATCAGCACGAGGACGTAGCTCACGACGATCGCGAGCCCCGGCACCACGTCGCCGTCGCCGGTCCCGATCTCGCGCAGCGTGAGCATGGCGTGCACGAACGTCGCCACGAAGAGGCCGATCGCGAACTGGCTCGGCTTGTCCTGCAGGATCGTCTGCACGATCCGCGGGGAGAACTGCCCCATGGCCAGCTGGACGACGACCATCGTGATCGTGAGCACGAGCGCGGCGAGCGAGACCATCGAGGCCGCGATCGTGGACAGGATCTGCAGCGCGGCGTCCGGTCCGCCCGTCAGGGACCGGGGCACGAGCTCGTAGTCGAACCGCCGGTCGATCCAGATGGTGGTGGTCGACAGCACGAGCCCGATCAGCACGCACATGACCGGCACGAACCACAGGCGGGACCGGAACGGGGCGGATGCGCTGCGCACCGCGGGCCTCTACCCGGAGGACCGGTCCTCGGTCACGCCCACCCGGATCGGGGCCGAGGTCCCTCGGAGGGGGGAGCGCGGGCGCAGCGCTCGGCGGCGATCCGGGCCGTCGTCGGCCGCGGTCGCCCCCTACGCTCGTGCGATGGGGGAGGCGACCTACGACCGGATCGGCGTCGGCTACGCCGCCAAGCGGGTGCCCGAGCCGAGGTGGGTGGCGCAGATCGACGCGGCGTTGGGTGAGGCCCGGTCCGTGCTGAACGTGGGCGCCGGCTCCGGCAACTACGAGCCGGTCGACCGGCGGGTCGTCGCACTCGAGCCGTCGGCGACGATGATCGCCCAGCGCGCCGACGGCAACCCCGTGGTCCGCGGCGTCGCCGAGCAGCTGCCCTTCGGCGACGGCCGTTTCGACGCGTCGATGGCGGTCCTCACGGTGCACCACTGGACGGATCGGACCGCGGGGCTCACGGAGCTGCGGAGGGTGTCGGGCCGGCAGGTGCTCGTGGTCTACGAGCCGCTCGTGTCCCACTCGTTCTGGCTCGTGGACTACTTCCCCGAGGTCCTCACCGCGGACCTGGAGGCCGACGCGCCCACGCCGGAGGAGGTGGGGCGGCACCTCCGGCTCCTCGACGTGCAGACGATGTGGATCCCGGCCGACTGCTCCGACGGCGTCGCCGCCGCGTACTGGCGTCGTCCCGAGGCGTACCTCGACCCCGGCGTGCAGCG
>JAEXGP010000129.1 GCA_023450775.1 Actinomycetes bacterium
CGCTGCGGTGGGGCACCTGCGCGCCGTCACCCCGACGCGACCTGTCGGCCGCGCGGTGCGCCACGTTGCGCGTCCCGCTCGACTGGTCCGACCCGTCGGGTCCGACCGTCGACCTGGCGCTCGCCAAGCTGCCCGCCACCGGTCCGGCGAGCGAGCGCCTCGGCACGCTGCTGACCAACCCGGGCGGGCCCGGCGGCTCCGGCGTGGAGTTCGTTGCGGCCGACCCGTTCGGCGGCGACCTGGGCCGGCGGTTCGACCAGGTGAGCTGGGATCCACGCGGCGTGGGCCGCTCGCAGGCGGTGACGTGCGGGAACGACACCGCGGCCGCCTTCCTCGCCGCGGACCCCGATCCCGACACCCCCGCCGAGCAGGCGGACCTCGACCGGTTGGCCCGAGCGGTGTCCGACGAGTGCGCCGCCCGGGACGCCGAGCTGCTGGCCCACATCGGCACGCCCGACGTCGCCCGGGACATGGAGGCGATCCGCATGGCGCTGGGCGAGGGCGGGCTCAACTACGTCGGGTTCTCGTACGGCACGCAGATCGGCCAGCACTACGCCGAGATGTTCCCCGAGCACGTCCGAGCGATGGTGCTCGACGGCGTGGTCGACCCGGCCCTGGGCTTCACCGAGTTCCTCATGGGCCAGATCGACGGCTTCGACGCGGCGTTCGACCGCTCGGTCGCCGGCTGCCGCACGAACGCGCGCCGGTGCCGGGTGGTCGACCTGGCCGCGGCCTACGACCAGGTCCGCGACGAGGTGGAGCGGGCGCCGCTGCCGGCCGGGAACGGCCGGACGCTCGGTCCGGCAGAGCTCGCCGTCGCGGCGATCTACACCGGCTACTCGGCGGACGGCTGGACGCGTCTGGGGCCCGCGCTCGACGAGGCCCTCGACGGCGACGGCAGCGCGCTGGTCACGCTGTCCGACCGCTACCACGACCTCGGCGGCTACGGCGCGTACGCGGGCGTGGTGTGCACCGACACCCCGCCGCCCGCCACGCCCGCGGAGTGGCAGCGGTTCTCCGACGAGGCCCGGGCTCGATCGCCGCGCTTCGGCGGCTCGGTGGCCAACGAGCTGCTCCCCTGCGCGACGTGGCCGGTGCGGTCCGACGCCGTGCCGGCGCCGCTGAGGGCGCAGGGCGCCCCGCCGATCCTCGTCATCGGCAACACCGGCGACCCCGCCACGCCGCTCGCCAACGCCGAGTCGGTCGCCGCGCAGCTCTCGTCGGGCGTGCTCGTCGTCGCCGACATCGCCGGTCACACCGCCTACGGGGTGGACGGCTGCGTGACCGAGCTGGTCGTCGCGTACGTGACCGACCTGGTCGTCCCCGCCGACGGCACACGCTGCGGAGGCTGACTCCGGGCCGGATCGGGGCGTCCGGCGGTCCTTTCGACCGGCCGGCTCCCCCGCCCGTACGATCGGCGGCGATCGACACCGGGGGGTACGAGTGGACGACGAGGCGGGGCACGACGCCCCGAGCGGGACCGAGTTCAACCTGGCCGCCGTGCACGAGGCGGTGGAGCGGGCGGTGCCCGACCGCGACTGCATCGTCACACGGCGCAGCGACGGCACCGCCGACCGTCGGACCTACCGGCAGGTCGGCGACCGGACCCGTCAGCTCGCCAACGCGCTCATGGCCCGCGGGCTCGGCGAGGTGACGCCGCGGAGCGAGCTGGCATCTCACGAGTCCGGCCAGGACCACGTGGCGCTGTACCTGCACAACTGCCCGGAGTACGTGGAGGGGATGCTCGGCGCCTACAAGGCCCGGACGGTCCCGTTCAACGTGAACTACCGCTACGTGGCCGAGGAGCTGGAGTACCTGCTCCGGGACTCCGCCGCCCGGGCGATCGTCTACCACTCGGCCTTCGCACCCACGCTCGCCGAGGTCCGCGACCGGCTCGACGCCCTCGACGTGCTGTTCCAGGTGCCCGATGACTCCGGCAACGAGCTGCTGCCGGGCGCCGTCTGGCTGGAGGACGCGCTGGCCGAGCAGCCCTCCGAGCTGCACCCCGACGTCGTGGCCTCCTGGTCGCCCGATGATCTCTACATCCTCTACACGGGCGGCACGACGGGCATGCCCAAGGGCGTCATGTGGCGCCAGGCCGACATCTTCGTGGCGGCCATGGGCGGTCGCCGCCAGGGTGACCAGCAGGAGTGGGCGTCGTACGAGCAGATCGCCGAGACGGCGCCGTCGGGCGGGTCCAAGCTCCTGCCGGGTCCGCCGTTCATGCACGGCGCCGCGCACTGGGTCGCGTTCAACTTCTTCACCAACGGCAACACGATCGTGCTCCCGTCGGTCACCGACCACCTGGACGTGGACGACCTGCTCGAGACGGTGGCAGCCGAGGGCGTGAACGCCGTGCTGATCGTCGGCGACGCGTTCGGGCGCCCGCTGGTCGACGGCATCGAGGCCGCGGTCGAGAAGGGCGAGCCCGATCTGAGCTCGGTGCTGGCGATCGCGTCCGGGGGCGCGGCGCTGTCGCCCGGCGTGAAGTCGCGCATGCTGGCGGCGTTGCCGTCGATCATCGTCATGGACGGCCTGGGCGCGTCGGAGACCGGCCAGCAGGGCACGCAGCTGACCGCCGCCGGTCAGGAGGCGTCGACCGGCGACTTCACCCCCGGACCGGGCATGTGCATCCTCTCCGACGACCTGTCGAGGGTGCTCGAGGCCGGCCACGAGGAGATGGGCTGGCTCGGCCAGTCGGGTCGTGTGCCGCTCGGCTACCTGGGCGACGAGGCCAAGACGGCCCGGACGTTCCCCGTGATCGACGGGGTGCGCTACGCCGTCCCCGGCGACCGGGCGCGGCTGACGGCGGACGGGCGCCTGGAGCTGTTCGGGCGGGACTCGGTGACGATCAACTCCGGCGGCGAGAAGATCTTCGCCGAAGAGGTCGAGCAGGCGATCCTGCACCACCCGGCGGTCCGCGACTGCGTGGTGGCGGGTCGGCCGTCGGACCGCTGGGGCAACGAGGTGGTGGCGGTCGTCGCGCTGGCGGACGGCGCGGACGTGACCGACGAGGAGCTCCTGACCGAGGCCGGTCGCCACATCGCCCGCTACAAGCTCCCCAAGGCGATCGTGCGGCGCGAGGTGCTGCAGCGGTCGCCGTCGGGCAAGGCCGACTACCGCTGGGCTCGCGATCAGGCGGTCGCCGGGGACGGAGACCAGGCGGTCGCCGGTGACGGAGACCAGGCGGCCGCCCCGGGATGAGCGGCGGCGACGGCCGGGTGGTCGTCTGGGATCTCGGCAACGTCGTCATCCCGTGGGACCGGCGCGGCGCGCTGGCCCGGTTCGTCGAGGACGAGGCCGAGGTGGAGCGGCTGGCGGCCGAGGTGTTCGACCTGGCGACCAACGTGCACCTCGACCGCGGCGATCCGCTGCACGAGGTGGTGGCGATCGTCGAGGAGCGCCACCCGGGACACGGCTGGGTGGTCGAGGGCTACGTGGAGCACTTCCGCCACTCGCTCGGTCCGGCGGACCTGGCGGTCGAGGCGCTGATCGAGGAGCTGCTGGCGCGCGGCGTCCGCAACGTGGGGTTGTCCAACTGGTCGGCGGTGTGCTTCGTCGGGATCCCCGAGGACGTCCGGGCGATCGGGCTGCTGGAGGGCGTCGTGATCTCGGGCGAGGAGCGCATCTGCAAGCCGGACGCCGAGATCTTCCGACGGTGCGAGGAGCGCTTCGGGTTCCGGCCGGAGCAGGCGCTGTTCTTCGACGACTCGGCACCGAACGTGGACGCCGCCCGGGCCGTCGGGTGGGACGCCGAGGTGTTCACCGACGCGGAGGCGGCACGGCGGGTCCTCGTCTCGCGGGGGTTGCTGCCGGGAACGTAGCCTGCGGACCGATGGCCTCCCCCACCCCCGACGCACGCCGCGGACCCGACCGGGCCGCGCTGATCCCCCGGGCGGACGAGCCGCTCCCGACCGGCGCCGACAAGACCGCCTCGGTGCAGGCGCTGTTCGACACGATCGCACCCCGGTACGACCTGGTGAACCGGGTGATGACGTTCCGGATGGACGTCGGGTGGCGCCGGCGGGCGCTCGACCTGCTCGGGCTGGCGCCGGGGGCCACGGTCGTCGACCTGGCGAGCGGGACGGGCGACCTGGCCGCCGAGATGGCCGGGCGGGGCCTGGTGCCGATCGGCGCGGACCTGAGCTTCGGCATGCTGGCCGCGGCGCCCGTGCCCTTCCCCCGGGTCCAGGCGGACGGCGTGGCGCTGCCGTTCCCCGACGGCTCGGTCGACGGCGCCACCTGCGGGTTCGCACTGCGCAACTTCACCGACCTCGAGGCGACGATCGCCGAGCTGGGCCGGGTGGTCCGGCCCGGGGGGCGCATCGCGCTGCTCGAGGTCGCCGAGCCGCCCAACCCGATCATGCGGTGGGGCCACGGGATCTACTTCGGCAGGATCGTGCCCGTGATCGGCGGCCTGCTCTCGGACGGCCAGGCCTACGCGTACCTGCCCCGTTCGGTGGCCTACCTGCCCGAGCCGCCGGAGCTCGTGGCGATGGTCGAGCGTTGTGGGTTCCGTGACGTCGACCGGTCGCTCCTGTCGGGCGGCATCGCCCAGCTGATCACCGCCACCCGGGTGTTCGACTGATGCCGACCGCCCGCACGGATCCGGGCGACCCGGTCGACGAGCTCCCGCCGCCCGGCATGCCGGCGGTGGCGTTCTCGTCGCCGCGCCGCAGCC
>JAEXGP010000155.1 GCA_023450775.1 Actinomycetes bacterium
TGACGGTCGCGGCGCCCGTCGGCGGCGCCACCATGCCCGCCGACTGCCGCCTGTCACCGGCCGTGTCGCTGCAGGTGCTGTGGTCGGCGGACGACCAGGTGCTGCCCCCCGCCGGCGGCTACGGGCCTCAGGCCGTGCCGCCCTCGCAGGCCGCGCCACCGCTGCCGCCCACGCCCGCCGGCGAGATCGCCGCGGACTGGGCCCGGCTGGTGGGCGCCGGCCAGCCCGCCCGCTCCACGTCGCCCGACGGGACCGCGATCGAGGACGCCACCGCTCCCGACGGCGTCGGCGTCCGGTCGGTCATCACGCCCACCGGCGGCCACAGCTGGACGCCGGGGACCACCGAGGCGGTGCTCGCCTTCGCGCAGTCGCACGCCCGGTCGAGCTGATCGCCCCCACCCGCGGTGGACGGGGCGCTCAGTGGATCGGACCGTGGCCGTCGCGGAGGCTGCCGGCCGATCGACCGGTGCGACGGGCGATGATCTCGGCGCAGATCGAGATCGCCGTCTCCTCCGGGGTCCGCGCCCCGATGTCGAGCCCGATCGGCGACATGATCCGCTCCAGGCCGGCATCGTCCACTCCGGCCTCCCGAAGGCGCTCGACGCGGTCCATGTGCGTGCGCCTGGAGCCGAGCGCTCCGATGTAGCCCGCACGGGTGGCCAGCGCCTCGACCAGCGCCGGGACGTCGAACTTGGCGTCGTGGGTGAGCACGCAGACGGCGTCGGGCGGACCGAGGCCCTCGCCCACGTCCCGCAGGTGCCGGTCGGGCCAGTCCACGACCACCTCGTCCGCCTCGGGGAACCGGGCCCGCGTGGCGAACACCTCCCGGGCGTCGCAGACGGTCACGTGGAAGCCCAGCACCTTGGCCACGCGCACCAGTGCGGCGGTGAAGTCGACGGCGCCGAAGATGACCATCCGGGGCGGGGACGTGAAGCTCTCGACGAACACGCTGACGGTCGTGGCGACGGCTTCGCCCCGCTCGCCGTAGTGGCGCACCACCGTCCGGCCCTGGGCCAGCTCGCCCTGCGCGTCGCGGGCCACGACCCGGTCCAGGTCGGGGTGTCCGAGCGATCCGACCACCCCGCCGTCCCCGTCGAGCAGGAGCTTGGCCCCGAGGCCGGGTCCCTCCACCACCGTGGCCAGCGCGACGGGACGGCCGTCGCGGAGCGCTGCTCGCAGCAGCTCCGAGATCGACGGAGGGTCGTCGGGGAGGGCGCCGGACGAGGGGTCGTCCGGCGGGCCCGGCCGGCCGTTCACCAGTCGAGCGGCTCGAGGTACAGGTGGATGGTGCCGCCGCACGTGAGCCCGACCGCCAGGCCGTCCGCGTCGGAGTAGCCGAAGCTGATCAGGCGGCGCTCCTCACGCGCCAGGACGTCGAGCGCCTCGGCGACCACCGCCCCCTCGACGCACCCGCCCGACACGGAGCCCGCGACCTCGCCGCGATCGGTCACCGCCATGGCCGCGCCCGGCTGCCGCGGGCCGGAACCCGCCACGTCCACGACGCGGGCGATCGCCACCCTCCTGCCCTGCCGGCGCCACGCCGTCGCCTGTTCGAGCACGTCCTGCACGGCGTCGAAGGTACGCCCGCTCCGCCCGCGATGGACCCCGTCGGACGGCCTCTTCACGCGCTGTTCACAGCTCCGGAACGCGACGAGATCGGGCACACATCCGACCGTTGCCGCACCCTGCGCCGCGCCGGCGGCCTCGCCCGCACCGTCCTGGCGGGATGCCAGACTGCCCGCATGCGCATCTCCGCCAAGGTCGACTACGCCGTGCGCGCCGCGGCGGAGCTGGCCGTGCGCTCCCCGGGCAGGACGTCCGGCACCACGACCGGCGAGACCCTGGGCGAGGCGCAGGGCATCCCCACCAAGTACCTCGAGAACATCCTGGCCGAGCTCCGGCGCTCCGGGATCGTCGGGAGCCGGCGCGGCGCCGACGGCGGGTACTGGCTGGCCCGCCCGGCGGACGAGGTGTCGATCGCGGACATCGTGCGCGCCGTCGAGGGCCCGCTGGCCGACGTCAGGGGTGAGGCGCCCGAGGAGCTCGTCTACGACGGTCCGGCCAAGCCGTTGGAGCGCGTGTGGATCGCGACGCGCGCCAGCATCCGCCAGGTGCTCGAGGCCACCACGCTGGCCCACCTGGTCGCGGACGACCTCCCGCCGTACCTGGACGAGCTGCTCAGCGACGAGTCCGCCTGGACCCGCCGCTGACAGGACTGCCGCCGGCCGGACCGCCGCTGGCGGGACCCTGCTCAGTCGGCCGACAGGAACAGCGTCTTGGACTCGGTGTAGTGCTCGAGCGCGGCCAGGCCGAGCTCGCGACCCACGCCGCTGCGCTTGAAGCCCCCGAACGGCAGCTGGTAGCGGACGCTGCGGTTGGTGTTCACGCTCATCACGCCGGTGCGCACGGCCTTGCCCACGCGCACCGCACGGCCGACGTCGCGGGTCCACAACGTGCCCGACAGGCCGTACTCGCTGTCGTTGGCGATGCGGACGGCGTCGGCCTCGTCGTCGAACGGGATCATCGTGACGACCGGGCCGAAGATCTCCTCCCGGGCGATGCGCATCGAGTTGTCCACGCCCGCGACCACCGCGGGCGTCAGGAAGAACCCGGGCCCGCTCGCGTCACCGCCGCAGAGCACTTCGGCCCCCTCTGAGCGGCCGATGTCGAGGTACTCCAGGCTGGTGTCGCGCTGGCCCGCCGAGATCATCGGGCCGATCTCGGTGGACTCGTCCGCCGGGTCGCCGACGACCATCCGGCCGGTCCGCTCGACCACGGCGGCGACCACCCGGTCGTACACCGAGCGCTCGACGAGCACGCGGCTGCGGGCGCAGCAGTCCTGGCCGGCGTTGGCGAACACCGAGTACGGGATGGCGTCGATCGCCACGTCGAGGTCGGCGTCCGCGAACACGATCGCCGCGGACTTGCCGCCGAGCTCCAGCGAGATGCGGGTGATGTTGGGCGACAGCGTGCGCAGCAGGTGCGAACCCGTGGACGAGTCGCCGGTGAACGAGATCTTGTCCACGCGGGGATCGGCGACGAGCGCGTCGCCCACGCTGGCACCTGGTCCGGGAAGCACGGTCACGCACTCGGCCGGCACGCCGGCCTCCACCAGCAGCTCCCCCAGCATGAGTGCCGTCACCGGAGTGAGCGACGCCGGCTTCAGGACGACGGCGTTGCCGCAGGCCAGCGCCGGCGCCAGCTTCCAGGTGGCGATCAGCATGGGGAAGTTCCACGGCACGATCAGGCCGCACACCCCCACCGGGACCTTGAGCACGAGACCCAGGCCGGCATCCGGCGTGGGCACGACGGCGCCCAGGTGCTTGTCGGCCGCGCCGGCGTAGTACTCGAAGACGTCGGCCATCGCGTTCGCCTCCCATCGGGCGTCCTCGATGGTGTGACCGGCGTTGGCGACCTCGGCCCACGCGAAGCGCTCCAGGCGCTCCCGGATGAGCGAGGCGGCGCGCAGCAGCACCTTCCCGCGAGCGGTGGCGTCCGTGTCCGCCCACACGCCCGAGTCGAACGCGGCGCGGGCGGTGGTGATCGCCCGCTCCAGGTCGGGCGGACCAGCCTTGGCGATCGTGGCGAGCTGCTCGCCGGTCGACGGATCGGTGACCGTGAACGTGGCGCCGTCCGCGGCGGGGACGCGCTCGCCGCCGATCAGCAGGTCCATGTGGCTCGGCACGGCGGCGCTCGATGCCGCGGCGCCCGGGGAGGCCTGGGGGGAGGTCATGGATGGCGAGTGTAGGAAGCGCGGGTGCGGGGCCCACATCCGGCGCTGGCTATCGTGCGGCGCCATGGCAGCTCCCAGCGGTGCAGGACGACTCGACGGCAAGGTGGCGCTCATCACGGGCGCGGCGACGGGCCTGGGGCGCGTGGCGGCCGAGCTCTTCGCCGCCGAGGGTGCCGACGTGGTGATCGCCGACGTCACCGACGGCGCCGAGGCCGTCGAGGCCATCGCCGCCGGCGGGGGTCGGGCGGCCTTCGTGTCCACCGACGTCACCGACGAGGAGTCGGTCCGCTCGGCGGTCGAGTTCGCCACCTCCGAGTTCGGCGGGCTGCACGTGCTCTACAACAACGCCGGCGTCTCGCTCGCGGACGACGACGGCGTGGTGAACACCGACGTGTCGGTGTGGGACCGGACGCTGCAGGTCAACGTCACCGGCGTGGCGCTCGGCTGCAAGCACGGGATCCCGGCCATGCTCGCCACCGTCGAGACCGACCGTGCCGCGGGCCGTCCCGCCGGGGCGTCGATCATCAACGTCGCCAGCTTCGTGGCGCACCTGGGGGCCGCCACCCCGCAGATCGCCTACACCGCGTCCAAGGGCGCGGTGCTCGCCATGACGCGGGAGATCGCCGTGATCCACGCCCGCCAGGGCCTGCGAGCCAACGCGCTCTGCCCCGGCCCGGTGCTCACGCCGCTGCTCGCCAAGTACCTCGACGACGACGCCAAGCGGCAGCGACGACTGGTCCACATCCCGATGGGTCGCTTCGGCGAGCCGCAGGAGATCGCCAACGGCGCGCTGTTCCTGGCGTCGGACGAGTCCAGCTTCATGACCGGCCAGTCGCTGCTGGTCGACGGCGGCATCACGGCCGCCTACACGACGCCCGAGTAGCAGGTCCGGTCCCCGACGACCGCCCCACACGACCGGAGGTCGCCACGTGCCGATCCGGATCACGCAGAGATCGCGGCGGCTGCCCGACGACCGCCTGCTGGAGTGGGAGGAGCACTTCGACGAGTGGCGCGGGTGGCGCCACTTCACCGGAGGGCGCCTGGACGGCGAGCCGGTGACCGACACCGAGCTGGCCCGGCTGCTCGCCGGCCGGTGAGCGAGACCCGCGACGAGCGGGACCGACGGGTCCGGGCTGCCTGCCCGTAGCGTGAGCCGATGAGCCGGGACCTCGTCGACGACCGCCTGCTCGGAGCACTCCACGTGCGGGCCCTGACGCGGGCCGGCCTGCAGCACGACCGGGCCACCGAGCACGTGGCGTTCCAGGCCGGGACCCTCGATGCCCTCATGGCCGGCCGCTACGACGGCGACGCCACGATCGGCGACCTGCTGACGCACGGCGACCTGGGCATCGGCACGACGCAGGGCCTGGGCGGCGAGCTGGTGGTGCTCGACGGCGAGGCGCTCGTGGTCGACGGCGACGGGGCGGTGGCCGCGGTGGGCCCGTCCACGTCCACGCCGTTCGCGGTCGTCTGCCGGTTCGACCCCACGGTCGTCGTCGACGCCGCGGGACTGGACGCCCAGGCGCTGCGAGGCCGCGTCGACGCGATCGCGCCCGAGGGCATGGACGTGGTCGCCGTCCGGGTCGACGGGCGCTTCGCCGACCTGCGCCTCCGCAGCGTGCGCGCCCCGGCGCGGCCGTACCCGCCGCTCGCCGAGGTGACGGCGCACCAGACCGAGTGGTCGGTGCCGAGCGCCGACGGGACGCTCGTCGGCTTCCGGTTCCCCGACGCCACCGCGGGCGTTGAGGTGCCCGGCTACCACCTGCACTTCATGTCGCGTGACCGTCGCGTCGGCGGCCACGTGCTCGACGCGACGCTGGTCGAGGGGACGGTGGCCGTCGACGGCGCCGACGAGCTCCACGTCGAGCTGCCCGAGGGCCTGGGGCTCGGGCACCCGGGCACCGCGGACCGGGCGGCGATCCGCTCGGTCGAGGGCGGCTGATGGCTCCGTCACGTCGTCCGTCCGCCGGCCGCGCCTGACCGGATCCGCGCTGAGGTGCGTTCAGGACGCGGTCCGGGCCGTACCATCACGGGATGCCCAGCAACGGCCTGATCGACGTTCCCGCCCTGTCCCGACTGGTCGACGACGGGACCATCGACACCGTCGTGGTCGCGTTCACCGACCTCCAGGGGCGGCTGATGGGCAAGCGGGTGACCGGCCGGTTCTTCCTGGACCACATCCTCGGCGACGGCGGCGACCCCGCCACGGGCGAGGGCATCGAGGCGTGCGACTACCTGCTCACCGTCGACGTCGACATGAACGTGGTCGAGGGGTACCGGTTCGCCAACTGGGAGGCCGGCTACGGCGACTTCCGCGGCCGCCCCGACCTGGCCACGCTGCGCGTGACCCCGTGGCTCGAGGGCACCGCGCTCGTGCTGGCCGACGTGCTGGACAACGCCGATGACTCGCCGGTCGCCGTCTCTCCCCGCCAGGTCCTGCGCCACCAGATCGAGCGGGCGGCCGAGCGCGGCCTGCAGGTCATGGTCGGCTCCGAGCTCGAGTTCTTCGCCTACGACGCCGGCTACGACGAGCTCGCCCGCAACGACTACCGGGACCTCCACCAGCGGACGAGCTCCTGGTACAACCTCGACTACCACGTCCTGCAGACGACCAAGGACGAGCCGCTGCTGCGGGCGCTGCGCAACGGCATGCTCGCCGCCGGTCTGCCCGTGGAGTTCTCCAAGGGCGAGGCGGCGCCGGGCCAGCACGAGCTGAACCTGCGCTACGCCGACGCGCTGACGATGGCGGACAACCACACGATCTACAAGAACGGCGCCAAGGAGATCGCCCACCTCCAGGGCAAGGCGATCACGTTCATGGCCAAGCCCAAGATCGACGAGCCCGGCTCCAGCTGCCACATCCACTCGTCGATCTGGAGCCTCGACGGCGAGCCGCTGTGCCCAGCCGGCGACGGCTCCGACGATCCCCACGGCATGTCACCGCAGTTCCGGGCCTGGATGGGCGGCCTCCTCGCCCACTCACGGGAGCTGTCGCTCTGCTTCGCCCCGTTCGTGAACTCCTACAAGCGATACCAGCCCGGTTCGTGGGCCCCGACCGCCGTCGTGTGGTCGCCCGACAACCGAACCTGCGGGCTGCGCCTGGTCGGCCACGGCGCCGGCATGCGGGTCGAGTCCCGGATCCCGGGCGCGGACTGCAACCCCTACATCGCGTTCGCGGCGATCATCGCTGCCGGCCTGGACGGCATCGACCGCGGCCTGGACTGCGGCGACCCGTTCGTCGGCAACGGCTACACGGCCACCGACGTGGAGCGCATCCCGTGGAACATCGTCCAGGCCATCGAGGACTTCGAGCGCTCCGAGTTCGCCAACCAGGCCCTCGGCGACGACGTCCACTTCCACCTCCTCCACACGGCCAAGGAGGAGTGGCGCGCCAGCAACGACGTGGTCACCGAGTGGGAGCTGCGCCGCAACTTCGAGCGCATCTGAGCCACCGCGCCCCGTTCTGTTCCACCGTTCCGACGCGGTGACGTCGAAAAGGTGGAACGAAACGGCGCCGCGGCGCGTCAGTCGCCGGCGACGGGTTCGGGCGCGCGGGCCGCGACGACCTCGACCGGGATGCCGTTGACCGCGGCGTTGCCCGACGGCACGTCCACGAACGTGCCCGGCGACAGCACGTTGGTGTTCACACCGGCGTGGGCTCGGGCCACGGCGTTGCGGGTGCCGGGCCGGTCGTGACCCCAACCGTGCGGCAGCGACACCACGCCCGGCATGACCGAGTCGGTGACCTCGACGGGCACCTCCAGCGACCCCGACGACGAGCTGACCCGGGCGGCCTCGCCGTCGAGCAGGCCCAGTCGGGCGGCGTCGTCGGGGTGGACGTGCAGCGTGCAGCGCGGGCGGCCCTTCACGAGGACCTCCACGTTGTGCATCCACGAGTTGTTCGAGCGCAGGTCGCGGCGGCTCACCAGCACCAGCCCGCCGGCCGGCCGCTCCAACCGGGCGGCCAGGCGCGGGATGTCGTCGGTGATGTGCGGCGGGGCCAGGACGATCCGCTTCGGCTCGGTGCGCAGGACCTCGGGCAACCGGGGCACCATCGGGCCCAGGTCGATGCCGTGGGGCTCGGCGCGGACCTTCTCCAGCGTGATGCCGTCGGGCACCTCGCCGTAGCGGTCGCCGAACGGCCCGGTCCGCAGCGTGAGGTCGACCAGGCGCTCGGGTCCCGCGTTGGGCAGCCCCTCGCGCTCGTAGCCCGCGCGGAGCTCGGCGCCGTCGAGCCCGTGGACCGACGCCATCACGTCGAAGAAGCCGTCGTCGATCGCGGCGACGTCGACCTCCTCGGCGGGCTGGCCCAGGCAGGCCCCCGCCAGCCGGATCAGGATCTCCCACTCCTCGGGCCGTCCGTCGGTGGGCGGGACGACCGCCTCGGAGAACTTCGCCGCGCTCCCGACGGCGAAGTTCCAGATGAGGTCGTCGTGGTGCGCCTGCTCCAGCGGTGAGAGACCCGGCAGGATCACGTGGGCGTGGCGCGTGGTCTCGTTGATCCAGTTGTCCACGCTGATCATGCAGTCCAGCCCGCCGAGCGCCGCATCCAGGCGATCGCCCTCGGGCGCCGAGAGGACGGGGTTGCCGGCCACGGTGAACAGCGCGCGGATCCGGCCCTCGCCGGGCGTGGCGATCTCCTCGGCCAGGCACGACACCGGCACGTGGCCGAGCACCTCCGGAGCGCCGCGCACTCGGCTGCGCCAGCGGCCGAAGTTCGCCACGCCGTGCTCGAGCTCGGGCATCGGGAGGTCGGTGACCGGCCACGCCGAGGCCCGGGGGAACATCGCACCGCCGACGGTGTCGAGATGGCCCGTGAGGATGTTGACCACGTCGACGAGCCAGCTGGCCAGCGTGCCGAACTCCTGGTTGCACGTGCCGATCCGGCCGTAGAGGACCGCCCGCTCGGTGCCGGCGAGCTCCCTGGCCAGCCCGCGGATCCGCTCGGCCGGCACGCCGGTGACGCCGGTGACGCGCTCGGGCGTCCAGTCCGCGACGAGGGTCCTCACGTCGTCGAGCCCGTCGAGCCACTCGCCCGCGGCTCCCGGTGCGACCAGGTCCTCGGCGAACAGCACCTGCGCCACCGCCATCAGCAGCGCGGCGTCGGTGCCCGGCACGATCGGCAGCCACTCGTCGGCCCGTTCGGCCGTGCCCGTGCGCCGTGGGTCGATCACGACGACGCGACCGCCCCGGTCGCGGATGGCGGCGAGCTCGCCCATCACGTCGGGGCACGCCATCAGCGACCCCTGCGACGCGTGCGGGTTGGCACCCATCATCACGATCAGATCGGTGCGGCGGATGTCGGGCACGGGGATGCGCCACATGCCGCCGTACATCAGGTGCGAGCTCACGTTCTTGGGCCACTGGTCGACGGTGCCCGGCGAGTAGATCATCGGGATGCCCGACATGCCGATGAGGATCCCGATGTAGCGGCTCAGGCTCAGCGCGTGCGCCAGCGGGTTGCCGACGTACGCGGTGACCGCACCGATCCCGTGCTCGGCGATCACCGGGTGGAGCAGCTCGCTGCAGCGCCGGAAGGCTTCGTCCCAGCTCACCTCGCGCCACTCGTCGCCCTCGCGCACGACCGGTGCCCGCAGGCGGTCGGGGTCGTGGTGCAGGTGTCCGAGCGTGGTGCCCTTGGGGCAGAGGTAGCCCTTGCTCCACACGTCGCGGCGGTCGGCCCGGATCAGCTCGACGCGCTGCTCCCCCGACGCGGCGTCGGTACCCACGTGCACCTCGAGGCCGCACATGGCCTCGCACAGCGGACACGTCCGCAGGTGGACCCGCCGTCCCGCTGCCGTGGTCTGCTCCGACATGTGCCCCCCGATGTCGTCGTGGTGTCCGTCGCCCACGCCCGCACCGAGTGGTTCTGTTCCACCTTTTCGACGTCGGAGCGTCGGAAAGGTGGAACAGAACCGGCGGGCGGGCGTGTGGTCGTCAGTCGATGATGGCCTGGACCGCCAGCTGCTTGAGCTGCGTGCGGATCGGATAGGTGCTCGACGGCAGCAGCTGGGTGTAGAAGGCGACCGTCATGTCCTCGACCGGGTCGATCATGAACGCGGTCGACGCCGCGCCGCCCCAGCCGAACTCCCCCACCGATGCCGGCGAGCGGTAGGCGACCGGGTCCAGCACCACGCTGAAGCCCAGGCCGAACCCGACCCCGTCGAACGTCGTCTCGGCCCACGTCGACTGGCCGAACGCCTCCAGGTCGACGCCGCCGGGCAGGTGGTTGCGCGTCATGTAGTCGACCGTGCGGGGCGACAGCAGCCGCACCCCGTCGAGCTCGCCCTTGCGGCGCAGCATCTCCATGAAGCGGTGGTAGTCCCCGGCGCTCGACACCAGGCCGCCACCGCCGGACAGGAACTGCTGCGGCTTGGTGGCCGCGGCGCCGCCCTGGTCCCATCGCAGCGCTCGGCCGCCCTCGCCGAAGGGGACGTAGAGCGCGGCCAGCCGATCGACGTCGTCGCCCTCCACCCAGAACGTCGTCTCGTCCATGCCGAGCGGCTGGAAGATCCGGGTCCGCAGGAACTCATCGAACGGCATCCCCGACCACACCTCGACGAGCCGACCGAGCACGTCGGTCGCGACCGAGTAGTTGAACGACGTGCCCGGCTGGAACACGAGCGGGAGCTTGGCCACCGCGTCGATCGTCGCCGCCGTGTCCATGCCCTTGGGCGAGCCCCACTCGAAGCCGTGGTTGCGGTACATGGCGTCCACGGGGTGCTGGTGGTGGAAGCCGTAGGTCAGCCCCGCGGTGTGGGTGAGCAGGTGCCAGATCCGCATGGACCCGAGCTGGGGCTCCAGCTGCGGCGAACCGGCGGAGCCGCCCTTGTAGACCTTGGTGTCGGCGAAGGCCGGCAGGTACCACTTCACCCGGTCCTTGAGCTCGAACGCCCCCTCCTCGTAGAGCATCATCGCCGCGACCGAGGTGATCGGCTTGGTCATCGAGTAGATGCGGAAGAGCGTGTCGGAGGTGACCGGCAGGCCCGCCTCGACGTCGCGGTGACCGGCGGACGCGATGTGGGCCACCCGGCCGTGGCGCGACACCACCGCCAGCCAGCCCGGCAGCCGCCCGTCCTCCACGTAGCGTGCGAAGTGCGCGTCGATCCGCTGCAGCCGCTCGGCGTCCAGGCCGACCTCGATCGGGTCGACCTCCACCTTCAAGTCCGCCATGCCGGTGTCCCCTGTTCGTGTTCGGCCCCCGGCCGCACGCCCCGTGCAGCCGCCCCTCGGGCGACCTTAGTTCCGGAGGTAGCCGAGCTGGCGGGCCTCGTCGGCCAGGCGTTCGCGGTGGTCGGGGTGGGCGATCGCCACCAACCGCCGTGCCCGTTCCGACAGCGACGCGCCCCGCAGCTCGGCCACGCCCCACTCGGTCACGACCTTGTCGACCGTGTTCTTGAGCGTGGTCACCACCGAGCCGGGCGTCAGGCAGCTGACGATGCGGCTCCTGCCGTCCCGGGTGGTCGACCGCGTGACGAGGAACGCCGAGCCCTCGGCGCTGTACATGGCGCCGCGGGCGAAGTCCGCCTGCCCGCCGGAGCCGGACCAGTACCGGCCGGCGATCGTCTCGGAGGCGGCCTGGCCGAGCACGTCCACCTCGGTGGTCGCGTTGATCGAGACCATCCGAGGTTCCTGGGCGATGATCCGCGGGTCGTTGACCCAGTCGACGGCCAGCAGCTCGACGACGGGGTTCCCGTCGAGGAAGTCGTAGAGGCGACGGGTGCCGAGCGCGAACGTCGTGACGCTGCGGTTCGAGTGCCGGCCCTTGTGCACGCCGTTGACCACGCCGGACTCGATCAGGTCCACGAACCCGTCGGAGAACAGCTCGGTGTGCACGCCGAGGTCCTTGTGGCTGTGCAGCGATGCCAGCACCGCGTTGGGGATCGATCCGATCCCGGCCTGGATGGTCGCCCGGTCGGGGATGCGCTCTGCCACCAGTCCGGCGATCGCGCGGTCCACGGCGTCGGGCTCGGCGGGCTCCACCTCCACGAGCGGCCGGTCGACCCGGCACCATCCTGCCACCTGCGACACGTGCACGGTGTTGTGACCGAACGTGCGCGGCATGTGCTCGTTCGCCTCCAGGAACACCGGCCACGTGCCCAGGAACCGCCCGACGTAGTCGGCGTTGGTGCCCAGGCTGAAGTAGCCGTGGCGGTCGGGCAGCGACGACGCCGCCACGATCAGGGGCCGGCGGACCGCGTGCCGGAGCAGGTGGGGCACCTCGCTGAAGTGGGCGGGCACGAGCTCGATGCCGCCCTCCAGGAAGTGCCGGCGGGTGACCGCCGACAGGAAGTACGAGATGTGGCGGAGCCGGTCGCCGTAGCGGCCGTCCAGGTAGCCGCGGTCCACGAGCGCGTGCATCTGGTGCACGCGCACGCCGTCGATGTCGCCGGCCGCCGCGGCGGCCTCGATCGCGTCGAGCACGGCCACGGGCTCGCCCGCGGCGAGCGGCACCACCAGGTCGGTGTCGGGCCCGACGAGGTCGAGGACGGCGTCGGGCGGCACCGCGTCGGGGCCGGTGGCGGACCCCACGACCGCCTCAGTCGGCGACGAGCGTGGTGACGGCGTCCAGGTACCGGGCCGTGCCGATGATCGGTGCGATGGCGGCGAGGACGGCGTCGATGTCGTCGACGCTCACCTCGTCCTCCATCAGCTCGAGGTTCACCTCCCAGCCCATCTTGGGCATGCCGGTCGCGGCCATCGCGGCGACGCGCACCAGGTGGAGGGTCCTGAGGTCGAGCGCCGCGGCGTCCTCGACGACGTTGCCGTTGAGCTTGGCGGCCACACCGAGTGCGTTGGGCATGCCGGCCAGGCGCTCCCGGATCGCCTCGATGTCCGCCCGCTCGGCGGCCTCGACCTCTTCCTGGCTGCTGGTCTCGTCGCTCACGACGCCTCCGTCGGCTGGTCGTCGCCGCCCCGCTCATCGGGGCCACGTCCGATTCCTCACGCTATCGGCCCGGTCCCGCGCTCCAGCGTTCCCCGTGAGTGCACTCCGGGCGCCGCCGCCGTGGTCCGCTCGGACGCCGCCGCGCGTCAGCGGATGCGCTGGAAGCCCTCCTCGAAGAGGTCGACCAGCTCGTCGGTGGTGGCGAACTCCGCGGCGGGGACCCAGCGTCCCCAGGGCCGGTTCCACCAGTCGTCCTCGGGGTTCCCGTCGTCGTCCACCGCGAAGCCCTGCCACGCGATGTAGGCGTAGGGATCGGGGTCCGTGTCATCACCGGGCGACACCCCGACCACGATCTCGCCCCGCACCTCGTCGGGCACCGTGACCGCCAGGTCGAAGTGCTCGGGCCACAGCGTCGGCTCGTTCGAGACCTCGCCGTGCGCCGCGACGAAGCGCTCGAGCGCCAGGTTGCCGAACTCGTACCAGTCGGCGATCAACGCCACGGCCGCGGGGTCCAGATCCAGCGGCTGGTCGACGTCGACCGGCGTGGCGGGCTCGTACACCGGTGGCGCGCCCGGTTCCAGATCCAGGAGCTCGGCCGCCTCCCGGACGGTGGTGATCGGTCGGGCGATGCGCTCGTCGCCCACGATCAGCACGATCTCGGTGCCCTCGATGCGCACGCAGCGCTTGGCGCCGTCCACGATCGCCCACGGCGTGGCGATGCCGCCGGGTGTGGTGCGCAGGCCGATCCGGCCGGTGTGGCGGTACTCCTCGGCTGCGAGCACCTGCTCGGCCAGCGCGTGCAGCCCGCGGCGCGTGCGCGTGAGCGCCTCCGGGTCCACGGGTGCGAGGGCCTCGAGCGGGTTGGTCTGCACGGGTTCCGGTCTACCCGATCGCCTCGCTCGGTCGCGCCCGGGTGCTGCTAGAACCGTCCCCCGTACGGACCGACGCGGCGGACGGGGGGCAAGCAGCGATGACCGACCAGCAGGACGACCTGCTCCAGGCACTGGCGACGGCGGTCGCCCCCGACCGCGTGCTCGGGCCGGATTCGGCCGGCGACGACTACGGCCACGACGAGTGCCTCACCGTTGCCCCCCGGCGACCGGCGGCCGTGGTGCTGCCCGAGTCCACCGCCGAGGTCGCAGCCGTGGTGCGGATCGCCGCCGAGCGGGGCGTGCCGATCACCGCCCGCGGCAGCGGCACCGGGCTGTCGGGCGCCGCGACGCCCGCGGACGGCGCCGTCGTCGTCAGCTTCGAGCGCATGAACGCCGTGCTGGAGCTCGACCGCGACAACCACGTCGCCGTCGTCCAGCCCGGCGTCCGGCTCAACGAGCTCGACGAGATCACCGCCGAGGCCGGCCTCGTCTACCCGGTGTACCCGGGCGAGTACTCGGCGAGCCTGGGCGGCAACATCGCGACCAACGCCGGGGGCATGCGCGCCGTGAAGTACGGCGTGACCCGACACCAGGTCCTCGGGCTCGAGCTCGTCCTGGCCGACGGCCAGGTGATCCGCACCGGCGGCAAGTTCGTGAAGGCCACCACCGGCTACGACCTCACGCAGCTGGTGATCGGCAGCGAGGGGACGCTCGCCCTGGTCACCGAGGCGACGCTGCGGCTCTACCCGCGCCCGGCCCACCAGGCCACGGTGCTGGCGCCGTTCACCACGCTCGACCAGGTCACGGCCGCCGTGCCGCGCATCATCGACTCGGGCGTGTCGCCGCTGATCCTCGAGTACATCGACATCCTGACCATGTCGGCCGTCGCCAGCTTCACGGGCCTGGAGCTCGGCGTCCCGCAGGAGATCAAGGACACCGCGCTCGCCTACCTGGTCGTGGTGCTCGAGAACACCGACGGGACCCGACTCGACGACGACATCCACTCGCTCGCGAGCCAGCTCCACGAGCTGGGCGCGATCGACGCCTACGTCCTGCCCCCGTCCGCCGCGGGCCAGCTGATCGACGCACGGGAGAAGGCGTTCTGGATGGCGAAGGCCAACGGCGCCGACGACATCGTGGACATCGTCGTGCCCCGGGCCCAGATCCCCGAGTTCATGGAGAAGGTCGCGGCGCTGGCCGGCGAGCACGAGGCCTGGATCGCCGGCTGCGGGCACGCCGGCGACGGCAACGTGCACCTCGGCATCTTCTGCGCGGACGACGAGCGCCGGTCCCGGCTGCTCACCGCGCTGTTCGCCGCCGGCGTGGGCCTGGGCGGCGCGATCTCCGGCGAGCACGGCATCGGCGAGGCCAAGCAGGCCTACTTCCTGGAGCTCGAGGACCCGGCGAAGCTGGCGCTCATGCGACGGATCAAGGCCGCGTTCGACCCCGACGGCATCCTCAACCCCGGCACCCTCCTGGGCTGACGCCCGGGCCTCCCCTCACGAACCGAAAGGCTCGCAGAAGATGAACGGCGCACAGGCGATGATCCGGACCCTCGTGGACTCCGGCGTGGACGTCTGCTTCATGAACCCCGGCACCTCCGAGATGCACTTCGTGCACGCCCTCGACGCCGTGCCCGAGATGCGCGGCGTGCTCGCGCTCTTCGAGGGCGTGGCCACCGGTGCCGCCGACGGGTACGCCCGCATGGCGGACAAGCCGGCCGCCGTGCTCCTCCACCTGGGTCCCGGCCTCGGCAACGGCCTGGCCAACCTGCACAACGCACGCCGGGCCGAGGTCCCGATCGTCAACGTGGTCGGCGACCACGCCACGTACCACGCCAAGTACGACGCCCCGCTCCAGTCCGACATCGCGTCGATCGCCAAGGGCGTGTCCTCGTGGGTGCGCAGCGTCGAGTCGCCCGAGACGCTCGCCCGCGACACCGCGGACGCCGTCGCCGCCTCGTACGGCGCCCCCGGACAGGTCGCCACGCTGATCGTCCCCGCGGACACCTGCTGGCTGGACTCCCCCGGACCGGTGGGGCCGTCGCGCATCGCCGGGCCCTCCGCGGTGCCCGACGAGCGGATCCAGGACCTGGCCGCCGTCCTGCGGGGCGACGAGCCGGCCGCGCTCCTGGTCGGCGGCACCGCCATGCGTCGGGGTCCGCTCCACGACGCGGCCCGCATCGGCGTCGCCACGGGCGCCAAGGTGCTGAGCGAGACGTTCCCCACCCGCGCCGAGCGGGGCGCGGGCACCCCGGCCGTCGACCGGCTCGCGTACCTGGCGGAGTTCGCCCAGATGCAGATGGAGGGCCTCCGGCACCTGGTCCTGGTGGACGCCGCGCATCCCGTG
>JAEXGP010000177.1 GCA_023450775.1 Actinomycetes bacterium
CCGTTGCCCCGAGCGCACTCGGCCGCCGCCGGATCCACGTCCACCCCGACCACCAGGGCGGCGGGTCGGCGCGAGGCGACGAGCGCGGCGACGGCGCCGGTCCCGGTGCACAGGTCGAGCAGGCGGCCCTTGGCACCGAGCGCGCCCGCGGCCGTGAACGCGAGCTCGGCCGACCACGGCCGCGGCGGGTAGACGCCGTGGGTCACGCGCAGGTCGAGGCCTCCGAACGCCGCGTGCCCGGTGATCCACGCCAGGGGCTCGCCGCGCTCGCGTCGCCGCACCCAGTCGGCCGGCACCTTCCAGCCCGCCACGTCGACCGGCGCCCAGCGGGTCATCTCCGCCACCTCGGCGTGCGGGTCGACGCAGCCGGCCGCGGCCAGCCGCTCGACCGCGTCCGCCGGTCTCACGAACCCGTCCTCACGAACCCATCCTCACGGACCCAGCCTCACGACACGGTCACGCCGCGGTCACGCCGCGGTCGTGTCGCCCGTCCGCTCGCGGCGCGACGGTGGACGGAAGTGCTCGGGCAGCTCCACCACCTCGCCGCCGTCCGCGGTGACCGGGACGAACCGCACGGCGATGGCCGCGGCGAGCACGGCCACGCCCATGGCCTCCCACACCGTGTCGGGCGGGTAGTCGAGGTCGAAGAACTCGGCGGTGGCGGGGATGGCGAGCACCAGGACGATGCCGGCGGCCATCGACCCCACCAGGATCCAACGCCACGGCGGGAGGGTCCCTGTGAGCCGCAGGAGCAGCAGCAGGCCGACGGCCAGGAGCGTGATCGTCGCCGCCGAACGAGCGTCGGTGAGGGTGGTGTCGGCCACCTCGCGTGCGTAGAAGTAGACGGCCAGCGCGGCTGCGGCGGCGATCGCGCCGGCCGGGATCGCGAAGCGGACCACGCGGGGCACGAACCCGGTCCGGGCCCGACGGGGGTCAGGGGCGAGCGCCAGGAAGAAGCCGGGGATGCCCACGCTCAGCGAGCGCACCAGCGTGAGGTGGCGCGGGAGGAACGGGTAGTCGGTGCCGACGATCGAGATCACGAGCGCCATGCACACCGAGTACACGGTGCCGTAGATGAAGAGGTTCGCCGCCCGCTCGACGCTGTTGATCACGCGACGACCCTCGGCCAGCACGCCGGGGAGGACCGAGAAGCGGTTCTCCAGCAGCACCAGCTGGGCGACAGCCCGGCTCGCAGCACTGCCGGCACCCATGGCGATGCCCATGTCGGAGTCCTTCAGGGCCAGCACGTCGTTCACCCCGTCGCCGGTCATGCCGACGACGTGGCCTCGCGACTGCAGCGCCCGGACCATGGCCCGCTTCTGCTCCGGCTTCACGCGACCGAAGGCCGTGTGGGCCTCGACGGCCTCGGCCAGCGCCTGGTCGTCGTCCAGCGGCAGGTCGCGGGCGTCCATCACCTCGGTCGCATCGGGCACGCCGGCCCGCGCCGCCACCGCGGCCACCGTGCCCGGGTGGTCGCCGGAGATGACCTTCAGGCCGATGCCCTGCTCGGACAGGTAGTCCAGCGTCTCCTCGGCGTCGTCGCGGATGTCGTCCTCGGGCAGCACCCGCGCCCGGGCGTCGAGGTCGTCGGGCAGCTCGTCGCCGGTGAGGTCGGCAGCGGTGGCGAGCAGCACCACCCGTCGGCCGAGCGCCGCCTGCTCCCCCACCTTGGTCGCGACCTCGTCGTCGCCTGGCGCCAGGAACTCCGGTGCGCCCAGGTACACCGCGCCATGGCCGTCGAACGACGCCGCGGACCACTTCCGCGCCGACGAGAACGGCACGCTGTCGACGAGCTGCCAGCCGGGATCCTCCGCGTGCGCCCGGCCGATCGCCAGCAGCGTGGCGTTCGGATCCGGGTCGGACGCTGCCAGCGCGGCCAGCAGGTCGTCGACGGAGTCGGCGGCGCTCGAGCCGTTGGACGAACCGCCGTCGCGCTCGGCGCCGAGCTCCTCGATCCCGGCGGCGACGATCTCGCCGGTGGTGATCGTGCCGGTCTTGTCCAGGCACAGCGTGTCCACGCGTGCCAGCAGCTCCACGGACGCCAGCTCCCGCAGCAGGGCGTTGCGCCGGGACAGCTTCACGACGCCGGCCATGAACGCCAGGCTCGTGAGCAGCACGAGCCCGTCGGGGACCATGGCCACCGCGGCCGCCACGGTGCCGGACAGGGCGTCGCGCCAGTCGTCGCTCGTGCCCCACAGGCGCCACAGCAGGATGAGCGCGATCGGCGGCAGGGCCACCATCAGGAACTTCAGGATCTTGTTGATCCCGTCGCGCAGCTCGGAGTGCACGAGCGTGAACTCCTTGGCGGCGCCGGCGAGCGACGCGGCATAGGACTCCGCGCCGACCTTGGTCGCCCGGAACGTTCCCGAGCCGGCGGCCACGAAGCTGCCCGACATCACCTCGTCACCGGGCTGCTTGTGGATGGGGTCGGACTCGCCGGTCAGCAGCGACTCGTTGAGCTCCAGCCCGGAGCTCGAGACCACCTCGCCGTCCACGACCACCTGTGCGCCGGGCGAGAGGACGAGCAGGTCGTCGGCCACCACCTGCTCCACGTCCAGGTCCGACGTCTCGCCGTCGCGGACCACGGTGGCGTGCGGCGTGCTGAGGACCGCCAGACGGTCGAGCGCGGCGCGCGCCCGGAGCTCCTGGATGGTGCCGATGAGCGAGTTGGCGACGATGACGCCGCCGAAGAGCATGTCCGGCCCGATCCCGTCGGCGATCACGATCAGCACCAGCAGCGTGCCGATGATCGCGTTGACCGGGGTGAGGACGTTGGCCCGCAGGATCTGCGCGGTGGTCCGGGAGGGGTCGGACGGGACGTGGTTCACGCGGCCGTCGGCGATGCGCTCGGCCACCTCGGCCGCCGTGAGCCCGCGTTCGGGTGTGACGGTCCCGGCGGCCGACGGGGTGGCCGACGTGCTGGTCGCGGGAGCGGTCGAGGGGGCGTGCTCGGGGCCGTCGGACATCCTGCGGAGGCTATCCAGTGGCGCACCCGGCCCCGCCGACCGCCCGCCGCTACCGTTCGCGGCGATGACCGGAACCCATCGCGGGCCGCCCCGGACCCACCGACCCGAGGACCACAAGAGCAGCCGGGCCGGATGGATCCGGGCCATGGTGCTGGGCGCCAACGACGGTCTGCTGTCGACCGGCGCCCTGCTGCTCGGCGTGGCCGCCGCCGGTGCCACGACCGACGCGCTGCTGACTGCCGGCGTGGCGGCGCTCGTGGCCGGCGCCCTGTCCATGGGGCTCGGCGAGTACGTGTCGGTGAGCTCGCAGCTCGACGTGGAACGGGCCGATCGCATGCTCGAGGAGACCGAGATCGAGCTCAACCCGGACGCCGAGACCCGCGAGCTGCGCTCGATCTACGTCGCCCGTGGCCTGTCACCCGAGTTGGCGGCCGAGGTGGCCGATGCGCTGATGGCGCACGACCCGGTCACGGCCCACATGCGGGACGAGCTCGGCCACACCGAGGAGCAACGGGCCCGACCGGTACAGGCCGCGCTCAGCTCCACGGTCAGCTTCGCGATCGGCGCGCTGGTCCCGCTGCTGGTGGCGGTGGTGTTGCGGGGCGACGCCCGCATGCCCGCCGTCGCGGCCGCCACCGTCGTCGGCATGGTCACCCTGGGCGGGATCTCCTCGTCCCTCGGCGGTGCGCCGGTCTGGCGGGGGGCGCTGCGCGTGGGCATCGGCGGCTCGGCGGCGCTGGCCGTCACCTTCGTCGTCGGCGGGCTGTTCGGCACCGCCGTCAGCTGAGTCCGTCAGCTGCGTCCGGCCGGACGCGCCACGGCGGCCCCGGAGGGCCGCCGCGGATCGAGCGAAGGGTCGGACCGGCTCAGCAGCCGGTGCCGGCCCAGGCGGAGCGACCGCCGTTGTTGTAGAGCCACAGGGCGACGGCGTCCTGCACGTGCCACGGGGCGTGGGAGGCCCGGCTGTAGCCGGGGTGGCCGGCCTTGACCGAGACGTTGCGCCAGGTGCTGTCCAGGAACTGGTAGGCGCCGGAGGCCGAGCTGCGGGGGTTCTGCGCCGTGTAGTTGCCGCCGGACTCGTGGGCCCGGACGCAGGACAGGAACGGGTGCGCCTGCACCGCCCGACGCTGCGCGGCGATCGCCGTCAGGATCTCGGCCTGGGCCCGGGAGATCTCGGACTGGTCGATCTGGCCGTCACCGTTGAAGTCGGTGACCCACTTCTCGACCGGCAGGTTGCAGCCGGTGAGCAGCAAGAGGGCGACCACGGCACCGGCCAGCATGCCGACGCCACGACGGCGACGGCGTGATGCGACCGATGCCCGGGGACTACTGGCCTCACCGGTCCGGGACGACCCGGTTCGTCGGTCCCGGTGAACGGCGACGGTGCCGTGCTCGGGCGTGCGGAGATCGTTCGTGGTGTGCTGCATTGGTCCCTCCGAGGGTCCGTGCGGGCCGGGCATCGCCCCGGTGGTCCGCCTCGTTCGTTCCGGCCTCCCGATGCTCGCTGCGTTGTCCGCGAGGTCGGGTCTGGGGGTGGCCGGTCGTCGTTGTGTGACGACGGCGAGACAGTATGACGGAAATGACGCACGTTCGTAACATCGCGTCACGACTTTGTGACCAGAAGCACAAGTGGTTCTGGTCCGGATCCTCACGGGTACGCGGGCGCACCTGACGAGCCCCACAGACTGCGATCACGCAGGATGCGGAGGATTCACCGCTCGTGTCGCGATCCGGTTACCGTGGGTCACCTTCCGCCCGACGCTGCTCCGGCACCCCCCGAAAGGCCCGACAACTGAGCGCCGAACGCCTCCCCCACGGACGGATCAATCCGCGGACCTCGATCCCGTTCTTCCTGGTCCACCTGCTCCCGCTGCTGGCGATCTTCACCGGCGTCACGTGGACTGCGGTGATCCTCTGCCTGGCCTGCTTCTGGGGCCGGATGTTCTTCATCACCGCCGGCTACCACCGGTACTTCTCGCACAAGTCGTACCGGACGAGCCGGGCCTTCCAGTTCGTGCTCGCCTTCGGTGGCACCACGTGCGCGCAGAAGGGCCCGCTGTGGTGGGCCGGCCACCACCGTGTCCACCACCGGTTCGCCGACACGATCGACGACCCCCACACCCCGCTGAAGGGGTTCTGGTGGAGCCACGTCGGGTGGATCCTGTGCGACGAGACCTCGGCGCGCCCCGAGGGCTCCATGAAGGACTTCGAGAAGTACCCCGAGATCGTCTGGATCTCCAAGCACGACTGGATCGGTCCGTGGGCGCTCGGCGTGGCGTGCTTCCTCATCGGCGGATGGTCCGGCCTGGTGATCGGCTTCTTCCTGTCGACGGTGCTGCTCTGGCACTCGACGTTCCTCATCAACTCGCTGGCCCACGTGTTCGGCTCGCGCCGCTTCGAGACCACGGACACGAGCCGCAACAACCCCGCCCTCGCGCTGCTCACCCTCGGCGAGGGTTGGCACAACAACCACCACCGCCACCAGCACGTGGCCCGTCAGGGCATCCGCTGGTGGGAGATCGACGTCACCTGGTACGTGCTGGTCGCGCTCGAGAAGCTCCACATCATCTGGGGCGTCCGCCGACCCCGCGCCGTCGCCGACGCGGCCGCCACGAGTGACACCGCGTCGGGCCACGCGGCGCTCGACGCCGAGCTGGACGAGGCCGTGGCCGCGACGGGCGCCGCGCTCGACGACGACCTGGAGCAGGTCACCGCCTGACGATCAGCGGCGGCCGGATCGGGCCGTCCAGCCCGGGCTGACGCCGAACACCGCTCAGGTCCGCGACCTGGGTGCTGTGACGAACCAGCATGGTCGGATGGCCGATCGTGTGGGTAGGGAGGCACGCGTGACCGCGCTCCCGAACCTCTTCGCGACGACCGCGCACGACCACGCCGACCACGGCCGACAGGACGTGTTCGCGCCCGACGACGCCGCGCACGAGCACCTGGCGGCGGGCGTGCCCGACCTGTTCAGCACGGAGCCGCTCGGTGACGACCGGCCGCCACCCCCGACCGCGCCGCTCGTCACGACCACCGAGTCGTCCGCGCCCCCGTGGATGTCCGAGCTCCTGGCCAGCGTCGACGCGGGCCCGCCCCGCGCCCTCGCCGGCAGCCGCCCGACGTTCGGCGAGGAGGGCTCGGTCGACCCCCGGGGCGCGCGGCCCGAGGCGGTGCGGCCGGTCGTCCGACGACGGAACCGCACGCGGCGGCACGGCGTGCTGTTGCGCCGCCGCCGTTCGCCGTGGACGCTCACGACGGGGGACGCGACCCTGCCCTAGTGGTGTCCTAGTGTGCGCCCATGGGATGTGGCTGCCTCATCGTCCTGGCCTCGGCGCTCTCGCCCCGGCTGGCGCTGTTCCTGGTGTGGATCTTCACCGACAAGATCCCGGCGGCGTTCGACGGCAACTGGCTCTTCCCCATCCTCGGCTTCTTCCTGCTGCCGTGGACCACGCTGGCGTGGGCGATCGCGTGGGCGAACCCGTTCGACTCGGTGTCGGGGTTCGGGTGGCTGATCGTGATCTTCGCCTTCCTGGTCGACCTCAGCACCCACTTCGGCGCACGGCGGGCCGAGAACGACCGTCGCCGCGCCGGCGTCTGACGGCCGCCACCGGCTGACCCGGCCCGCACCTCCGGCGGGCGCCCGACCGAATCAGGCCGGGTCGGGCATCCAGTTGCCGTGGAACCCGTCGGGCACGCGCTGGGGCAGGTGCACCCGCGCCACCGAACCACCGGTGGGATCGTCGGCCGCCAGGACCACCAGGTCGGTCGTGCCCTCGGCACGGTCGGACACGAAGCCCAGGAGCCACGCGTCGTCCTCGGCGGTCGAGCCCTCCCGCGGCACGTGCACGAACTCCTGCGCCGCGCTGTTCGGGCCGAAGTCGACCTCGAGCGTCGTGCCGGCGCCCAGGTCGTGCCACAGCAGCGGCTGGTGGACGCCGCCCGCGATGCGCCCGCCCACGGTCATCCCGTACCGCAGGCTCTCGCCGGTGCGACGCTCGTCGCCGCGCGGGAACTCCTGGCTCCGATCGTCGATCACCTCGACGGTCGACGTGCCGGTGACGGGATCCAGCGTCCAGCGCTCGAGCTTGGAGGAGCCCTCGTTCGGACCGAGCCGGTCCGTGTCGAACATGCGCGGCCACACGACCAGGTCCACGGCCACGCGACCGTCGGGCAGGTCGACGGCGTTCAGCGGGTGGAAGACGTAACGGCTCGGCACGTCGACCCATTGCACCTGGTCGGCCGTGCCCAGGAGCGGCAGCACGCCCACGCGAGCGGGGTGCGCGGGGTCCCATCGGTACGGGAACGGCAGGCCGGCCATGGCCCCGTCGAGGTCGAACGTGCACGGCAGGTCGAAGATCAGCACCGACGTCGGAGTGATGGCCGTGTCGTGGACCATCGGCCGGCCACCGACGGGCACCGTCTCCTCGTGCACGACCTTGCTGCCGTCGTTGACCACGTAGCGCACGGCTTCCTCGACCCAGTGGTAGGTGATCGCGTGCCACAGGCCGGTCCGCGGATCGCGGTGCGGGTGCGCGGTGTAGGCGCCGTCGAGCGTGCCGTCGAAGCGGTTGGGGCCGATCGACTCGAGCTCCTCGGTGACCTCGACGGGCGAGCCTCCGGCCTCGACGATGGCCCAGGTGCGCCCACCCATCGACACCACGTTGGTGTTGGGCGACACCGGCTCCTCGGCCGAGGTGTGCACGAACCGGTTGCGGTACCAGGCGGCGCGCCCGTCCTCCAGGCGGACGCCGTGGAGCATGCCGGTGCCCAGGAACCAGTGCTGGGTGCTCGGGTCGGGGTCGATCGGGTTGGGTCCGTTGCGGACGTAGCGACCGTTCAGCTCGGCGGGCAGCGTGCCCGTCACCTGCAGGTCGGTCACGGTGAGCTCGTCGGTGACCGGCGCGAGCGGTCCGCTCACGTAGTCGCGCTGGCCCGGTGCGGTTCCGGTGTCGGTGGTCATGGTCGATCCCCTCGTCGCCCGCCCCGGCGGCGCGGCGGTCCGCGCCGTGCGGTCCCGCGGTGACGGTCCGCCGGGGTGGGATGGTCGAAGGCTAGGCCCGCCACGGCCCGGTTGCTCCGGGTCCACCCGTGCGGCGGCTGCGACGGTCAAGATCGGCCCATGGTGAGCGATCCGGACGGGCCCGCCGACGGAGGGGCCGGGCCCCATCCGGACGAGCCGCGGCACCCGCGCCTGCGTCGCATCGTCCGCGAGTCGGACCAGAAGAGCATCGCCCCCGTGCTCGGTCTGACGTTCGTCGCCATGCTGCTCGGCCCGGTCCTGTCGGACGCCAACTGGAGCCGCGGGCTGGAGGTGGCCCTGATCGGGATCAGCGCGGTCGTGGCCCTCGTCCGAACGGGCGCCCACCCGGTGGTACGTCGGGCCGGCACGGTCATCGTGGTGATCGCCACGCTCGCCGGCGCCGCCATCCCCGTGGTCCACGAGTCCCAGACCGGCACGCTCGAGGTCATCGCCGCGGGCCTGTTCGCACTGCTGCTCCTCGTGACCCCGTTCCTCGTGCTGGTGCGGCTGATGCTGCGGCCCCGGATCACGGTCGACACGCTGGCCGGCGCCCTGACCGCCTACCTGCAGATCGGCATCTTCTTCGGTGCGCTCTTCCTCTTCCTCGCGCTCGTCGGCGGTCCGAGCGACTACTTCGCGCAGACCAACGCGCCGCAGTACTCGGACTTCGAGTACTTCAGCTTCATCACGATGACGACCGTCGGCTACGGCGACCTGACCCCGGCGACCCGGCTCGGTCAGACGCTGGCCACGATGGAGGCGGTGATCGGGCAGGTGTTCCTGGTCACGGTCGTGGCCCTGACCGTGTCCAACCTCGGCCGCCCGACGCGACGCTCCGGCTCGACCCGGCGTCCGCTGCCCCCGACCGACCCCACGGACTGAGCGCAGTCCACCGCCCGTCGGCACCCTTGGGGACTCGTCCCCATTGCGGCGTCGTCCCCGGACGACGAAGCTCGCGGTCGGAAAAGGGGATGCTCCGGCGGCTCACAGGGCCTGACCACCGGGGTGTGCATGGGAGGACAGGGCAGGGTCCGGGTTGCGGAAGGGTCCGGGCCCTGTCACCTCCGCGGGTCAGGACGCCTTTCGGCTGTCGATCGCCCGCCACACGAGCAGCACGATGATCGCTCCGACGAAGGAGCCGAGCAGCCCGCTGAACTTGATCGAGATGCCGTCGCCGGCGATCAGGCTGGCCAGCAGCCCACCGACGAGCGAGCCGAGGATGCCGGCGACCAGCGACTGGGCGTTCGGGCGGGTGCCCATGCCCAGGACGAGCTGGGCGAGCCAGCCGATCAGCATTCCGACGGCGAGGATGGCGAGGATCAGCACGGGGCGAGACCCTAGCGATGCGGGTGAGTCGGCGTCACCCGAACGTGACCGCGTCGCCGACCCGCAGGGTGCCGGGCCGCACCACCTCGGCGTACACCCCGACGTCCTGGTCGAGATCCTTGACGACGTGCCGGAGGACGGCCCGGTCGGCCGGGATGTCCTCGTCGACCTCGTGGGTCACCATCACGCAGCGGGGGCAGCCGACGACGATCCGCAGCTCGGCATCGCCGACCCGCAACGTCCGGCCGGCCCACTCCCGCTCCGGATGACCGGGGGCGTCGCCGGTGTCGATGACCAGGTTCGGCCGGAACCGCCGGACGTCGACCACGGAGTCCGGGAGCGCCTCGGCGAGCGACCGCAGGGCAGAGGTCGTCATCACCAGCAGCGGGAACGCGTCGAAGTACGTGCCGAGCGGCGACTCGTACTCCAGGATCTCGGGCGGGAAGATCGACAGGTCGGGCAGCGGCTCGTCGGCCTCGCGGCCGAAGATCGACCGCAGCTCCTCGAGCAGGTCGTCCGAATCGGGGGCGCCGCGCCGGTAGTGGTCCAGCTCGGTGGGCGGGAGCCGGGGCCACAGGGTCACCTGGTGGCCGAGCGCCGCGCTCACCGCTGCGTTCGCGCCGTCGTCGCCGGCGCGAACGGCGGTGCCGTCGGGCAGCGTGATCGTCACGGACGACCCCGGCCCGTCGTCGAACGCCGCGGCCAGGCGCATCAGCCCGGCGATCTTCTTGGCGCCGCGGATGCCGCCACGGACCTCGTCCCGGGCCGCCCAGGCACGGTCGCCGGCGATCCCGTCCGTGCCCAGGTCGGCGACGGGCACGCGCTCCCCGATCATCGACTTGACCGGGTAGCGCCAGATCTCGGACAGCTCCATGGCCGCGGATCGTAGGTCGGTGCCGTTCCGCGACCGGCCCGGTCCCCGATTGGGCCGGACGCGACACCGGGGCCGCCACGAGGGCGGCCCCGGTGTGGGCGAACCTGCCGAGGAGGGAGAGGGGGAGATCGGCAGGCTCCCGTGCTGCGCCGGCGATCAGTCGGGAGGACCCTCGGTGAGGGTGACGGTCGCCGTGCGGCTCTGGCCGTCGGGGTCGGTCCAGGACAGCTTGACCTGGTCGCCGGGCTTGGCGCCCTCGAGCGCCGTGGTGAGCGCCTCGGCGGAGTCGATCTGCTTGCCGTCGACGGCGGTGATCGTCGAACCCTGGGCGACGCCCGCCTTGGCCGCGCCGGACCCCTCGGCCACGGCGGCCACGGCGGCTCCGCGGGTGGCGGCACCGCCGCCCTGTCCGAACGGGTCGTCGGCCACCCCGACCACGCTGACGCCGAGCACGCCACGGGCGCCGATGCGCACGACGTCGCTCTCCTTGCCGGCCTTGATCTGGTCGATGATCTCCATGGCGTCGTTCATCGGGATGGCGTAGCCCTCGTCGTTGGTCGACATCTCGTTGGTGGCGGAGGCCGCGGCGTTGATGCCGATGACCTCGCCGTCGGCGTTGGCGAGCGGGCCGCCCGAGTCACCGGGGACGATGTTGGCGTCGATCTGGATGAGGTTGCTCAGCCGCTGCGCCTGGCTGCCGGTCTCGTCGCTGGCGGTGATGCTGCGACCCAGGGCGGTGACGTTGCCCGACACCACCGACGGGGTGCCGCCCTTGCCGCCGGCGTTGCCGAGCGCCACGACCGCGTCGCCGACCTCGACCGAGTCCGAGTCGCCGATCTTCACCGTGTCCAGGCCCTTGGCGTCCTCGAGCTGGATGACCGCCAGGTCCTTGGTCTTGGCGGTGCCCACGACCTTCGCCTCGTAGCGCTCGCCGGTGTCCGCATCGGTGACGACGATGCGGGTGGCGCCGCGCACCACGTGGTTGTTGGTGACGACCAGGCCGTCCGACGAGAGCGTGATGCCGGTCCCGGCGCCCTGGCCCTGCGCGGTCAGCACGTTGATGTTCACCACGCCGGGAAGGACCTTCTGGGCCACGGCGTCGACGTCGGCCGTCTCGGCCGAGCCGTTCGGGGAGCCCTGACCGCCCTGACCGGGTTCGGGCACCTGGGTGGGGTCGGTGCCGAAGGGCGACCCGTTCGACGGCAGCTCGGGCACCTGCCGGGGCCGCGTCGCAGCGGCGTCATCGGACTGGGTCAGGCGGGAGAGCCCGAAGCCGCCGGCGACACCGGCGAGCAGGGCGAGCACCAGGAGCAGGCCGACGGCGATCTTGCGACCGGCGCCGGGACGACGGCCCTCCGGGCGAGGAGCCGGACCGGGCTGCGATCCAGGACCCCAACCGCCGCCACCGCCGCCCGCGGGCACGGGTCCGGTGTACGCGGGCGGCGTGAGGGGGAACCCGCTCGGCGCCGTCGGCGGGGCGAGCGGCATGGCGGTGGGGGGCGCGGTGGGGAACGCGGACGTCGCCGCCGGGCCGGTCGCGCCCGGGACCCCGAGCGCCGGGCCCGGGGCCGGGGAGGTGGGAGGACCGCTCACCGGGGTCGGAGCGGTCGGGAGGTCGCCGTTGGACATGGCTGCCATGTCACCCCCGCAACGTGAGGACGGGGTAAGCGGCAGCTGTGAGGACGCTGAGCGGCTGTGGCCCACCTCAGCCCGCGGTCAGGCGGCGGGTGCTGTCGTCGCCCGGGACCGGCAGCTGCGTGACCAGCCGGTACGACGGCCACTCCGCAGGGTGGAACGCCTGGTACTCGAACGTCAGCCGTCCGGCGACCGGGTGGTCGTAGCTCCGGAGCCGGCTGTGGAACCCGGCGACGTCGTGGTCCGCCCACCACTCGGCGAACTCGGCGCTCTCGGTCTGCAGCCGGTCGATCAGTCGCTCCAGCTTCGGGTCGCCGCGCAGCGCCGCCGTCTCGGCCCGGAACTCGGCCACCATCGCCCGCGCCTCCGCCTCGCGGTCGACGATGAGCTCCCGTGCCGACGGCTCGCAGAGGACGATGACCAGCAGGTTGCGGTCCTCCTCCGCCAGGTCCTCGGCCCGCGGGTACAGCAGGCCCTGGGCCCGGTTCCACGCCAGGTACTCCCACCGAGGCCCGAGCAGGTAGGTGGGCGACGGGTCTAATGCGTCGACCGCTCGCACCAGCGCGTCGGGGGGCGGTCGGTCGGACGTGTCGCCGACGACGTCGGGGACGCCGTGGCCCGCCACCCGCTCGGCCAGCGTCAGCAGGTGCGCGTGCTCGGCGTCGTCGAGCAGGAGCGCCCGGGCGACCGCGTCGAGCACGGAGCGGGAGGGGTGCTCGGCCCGCCCCTGTTCGAGCCACGTGTACCAGGTGACCGACACCCCCGCGAGCAGCGCCACCTCCTCACGACGGAGCCCCGGTGCCCGCCGCCGCGGACCCGCTGGCAGACCCACGCTCGCGGGGTCCACCGCGGCGCGGCGCGTGGTCAGGAAGTCACCGAGCTCGCGGCCCGGGTCACCGCTCACCGGCGATGCGCTCCCCGACACGCGGCTCCCCGTCCCACCCCTGGTCGACCGACTGGTGCCCGACACGCCCCCAGTCGACCAGATCCGACGGCCCGGAGACAGGTGCTGGCACCACCAGCATCACCAGCGCCTTCCACCCGGCGGCGGCACCGGGTGGGATCGACCCATGGGCCTCCCGACCGCCGCTCCTCCCGACGACCCGATCGCGCCGGCCCCTGCACCGGTCGCTCCCTCCTCGACACCGCTGGGGCAGGGCGTCACGGCGGCGGACCGGGTCGTCTCGTCCGCCATCCGCGACCTGCTCGAGATCGCGGGCCGCCCCGACGTGCTGTCCCTCGCCGGCGGGCTGCCCGACGTCGGTCTGCTCGATCAGGAGCGGTTCCGGGCCGCAGCCGAGGCTGCGGCCTCCGCGACGGGTCCGAACGGTCCGGTCGCCCTGCAGTACGGCCCGACCGCGGGCGTCCCGGCCCTTCGCGAGGCGGTCGCCGAGCGTCTGGGCGTGGGTCCGGACGAGGTGGTCGTCACCACCGGCTCGCAACAGGGGCTCGACCTGCTCGCCCGCGCGCTGTGCGCCCCGGGTGACGTCGTCGCCCTACAGGAACCCGCGTACCTGGGCGCGGTCCAGGCGTTCCGCGCCGCCGGCGCGCGGGTGGTCGGGGTGCCGGGCGACGACGAGGGAATGGACGTGGACGCACTCGCCGGGATGATCCGGCGCGGGCTGCGACCACGAGCCGTCTACGTCGTCGCCGATCACCACAACCCCACCGGCGCGGTCCTGTCGCCCGGGCGCCGTCACCGCCTGCGCCAGCTGGCGGCCGAGCACGACGTGCGGCTGGTCGAGGACGCGGCGTACCGCGACCTCCACTGGGGACCGCCGACCCGCGCGCTGTTCCGTGGCAACGGCGACACCGGCTCCGGCGACGGTGCCGGTGCCGCGCCGCAGGTCGTCCACCTCGGCTCGAGCTCCAAGGTGCTGGCTCCCGGTCTGCGGGTGGGATGGCTGGCGGGCCCGGCGGCGGTGCGCGACGCGGTCGTCCGCCTGAAGCAGACCTCCGACCTGCACACCCCCACCTGGAACCAGCTGGTGGTCGCACACCTGCTGACGGACCCGCACCACGCCGCGCACCTCGAGCACCTCCGGCGCGAGGCGCGTCGCCGCTGCCACGCCCTCCACCGGGCGCTGACGTCGGAGCTGGGCGACCGGGTCCGGCTGACCCGTCCCGACGGCGGCATGTTCCTGTGGCTCGAGGCGACCGACGGCACCGACACGGACGCGCTGCTCGGCCGTGGGATCGACGCCGGCGTGGCGTTCGTGCCCGGCTCGGCCTTCGCCGTGCCCGCCGATCCGACCTCCGGGCTGCCCGCCACCTCGTGGGCGAACACGGCCCGGCTCTCGTTCGCCACGCAGGACCCCGACGGGCTGCGCACCGCAGCGGCGCGGCTGGCCTCGGTCTGGCCGAGCTGATCTCGGGGCCGATCGCCGATCGGGTTCAGCCGCTGAACGACGTCAGGAACCGGAACGGTTCAGGAGCCGGCGTGGCCCCTGCGCTCGGCGCGAGCGCGGGCGAGGTCCACTGCCACCACCTGCCCGCGCTCGCCCAGCACCTCCATCACCGCCACCGGCACCTCGGCGCCCACGTCGATCAGGTCCAACTCCGACTGCTCCAACGCCACCACCGCGGTCAGCTGCACCGGTGTGGAGCCCTCGACCAGGTTCAGCACCAGCGTGTGCAGCTCCAGGCCGTCGTCGTTGCGCAGCCCCGAGCCGCGGCGCCGCACGACGACCGCCCGCGCGGGTGCGCCGCGCCGGAGGATCTCTTCGGGGGGCGGGTCGTCGTCGGGTATCCCCTCATGGTGCGCACCCGGTCGCCTCGGCGGATCGGTGATCGATACGCAATACTCACTGCCCACCGGAGGACGGCGACCCGGACCGGTCCGCACCGGGGAGGACCATGCACCACGACTGGGGAGTCAGCGGCCGCACGAACGAGCTCGACCGCCTGACGACGCTCCTCGCCGGCGGCGGCACGGGGGCCCTGGTGGTGGGCGACGAGGGCGTCGGCAAGAGCCGGCTGCTCGACGAGGTGAGCCGGCGGCTCGACGGAGCCGGCGTCACCACGATCGCGATCACGGCCACGCCGGGATCGGCGCTGCTGCCGCTGGGCAGCTTGGCGCAGCTCATGCCGGTCGGTTCCACGTCCACCGGCCTGCCGGTGCTGCCGGTCCTCCGCCAGTCGATCGCGGACCGCTCCGACGGGCGTCGGCCGGTGCTGGTCGTCGACGACGTGCACCACCTGGACGACGCCTCAGCGGTGCTGGTCAACCAGCTGGTCTCCAACGGCGACGTCGGCCTGGTGGCGAGCCAGACCGCAGGGACGATCGCCCCGCAACCGGTGGCCCGGCTCTGGCAGGACGGCGTCGTCGAGCGCGTCGACCTGGCCCCGCTCGGGCGCGACCACGTCGCCGAGGTGGCCGAGGCCATCGCGGGGTCGCCGCTCGACGCGATGTCGCTCGAGCTCCTCTGGGTGACCACCGGGGGCAACGCGCTGTTCGTCCGCGAGGTGCTGATGGCAGCCCGGGAGTCGGGCAACCTGCGCGTCGAGAACGGGGTGGCGCAGATCCGCTCGGTCCCGGCGACCGCACCCCGCCTCGTCGACTTCGTCCGCCACCGGATCGGCGACCTGGACGACGCAGCGGCCGAGGCGCTCCTGCTCGTCGCGGTCGGCGAGCCGCTCGGCCCGGGCGAGCTGCCCGATCGGGTGACGCCGGAGCTGCTCGCCCGCCTGGACGCGTCGGGCCTGATCTCCACCACCCAGGACTGGCGCCGTGTCGTGATCCGGCTCGTCCACCCGCTGTTCGGCGAGGTCCTGCGCGCCGGCGCCTCGCCGCTCCAGCTCCAGCAGGTGCACCGCGAGCTGGCCGCCGCGGTGAGGGCTCGCGGCGCCCGTCGCCGCTACGACCACCTCCGGCTCGCCCACTGGTCGGTGGCGGGCCAGGTCCCGGTGGAGCGCGACCTGCTGCTCGAGGCGGCCCGCACCGCGCGGTTCAGCCAGGACATGGACCTGGCGCGAGACCTCGCCGAGTCCGCATGGCAGTCGCTGCAGGACTTCGAGACCGGCGAGCTGCTGGCCGACATCTACTACGAGCTCGGCGACACGGCGGCCACGGCCGCGCTCCGACCGAGGTGGGCGGCCACCGCCGGCACCGACGACGAGCGCATCCGCGTCGAGATCAACGCCGCGATCACCCACTTCTGGAAGCGGGGCGACGAACCCGCATCGGCCGCCGCGCTGGACCGGGCCGAGGCGCTGGCGCCGTCGGCCTGGCGCGAGGAGGCGGTCGCAGTGCGGTCGCTGCTGCTGGCGGCACAGGGCCGCGCCACCGAGTCGGTCGCGCTGGCCGAGCCGCTGGCCGACCGCGGTCCCGACCGGGTGCTCATCCAGGCGGCCATGGCGCTCACGCACGCGTACCGCACGCTCGGTCGCTTCGAGGACGCCGTCGCCGTCTGCGATCGCGCGCTCGCCGCGTACGCCGAGCTCGGCGAGCAGATCGCCCTGATCACCATGCGGGTGCTCGGCGTCGGCCGGACGGTGGCGCTGGCCGAGACCGGACGGCTCGCCGATGCCGAGGACGAGGCGAGCCGGTCGATGCAGCTGTGCCGCACCGAGGGTGAGATCGGCGGGATCGGACTGGCCGCGCTCGTCCACGGCTGGGTGCAGTTCACCCAGGGACGACTCCGTTCAGCGACGCGGGCCATGCGCCTGGCCGAGAGCTCGTTCGTCCAGACCGGCCACGTGGGCATGCAGCAGTGGGCCCAGATCGCGCTCGCACTCGCCACCGCCACCACCGGCGACGGCGTAGCCGCCCAGGGGTGGCTCGACCGCATCGACGAGGCCGGCCCGCACCCGGCCGACCTCTTCGGCGGCGCGCTGGTCCGTGCCCGCGCCTGGACCGCCATGTCGCAGGGCGACCCCGAACGGGCGCGACTCCTCCTGGACCGCGGGGCCGAGGCCCGCTCCGCGATCGGCGACGTGATGGGCGAGGTCGGCTGCCTGTACGACCTGGCCCGCCTGGGCGGTGCCGCCGAGTGCGATGAGCGCATGCGGGCCGCGGCCGCCCGCTGCCAGGGCACGCTCGGCGAGGCGATGGCCAACCACGTGACCGGCATGGCCACCGGCCAGGCGGCGTTGCTCGGCGAGGCGGCGGACGAGCTGGCGGACATCGGGGCGCTGCTGTGGGCGGCCGAGGCGGCCTATGCCGCCGCCGACGCGGCCCGGCGCGAGGGCGACCCCCGGATGGCCGCGCACTGGTCGAGGGTCGCCACTGAGTGGCGCGGCGCGTGCGAGACCGCGGCGACACCCGGCCTGGTCGCCGACCTGGCTCCCGTGCCGCTGACCCGGCGCGAGCGCGAGGTGGCGATCCTGGCCGCCGGCGGTCTGCCCGCCCGGGAGATCGGCGAGCGCCTGTACGTGTCGCGTCGCACGGTCGAGTCCCACCTCGCCCGCATCTACGGGAAGCTGGGGATCAGCTCCCGCAGCGAGCTGGCGGCGCTGCTCACCGACCCCCAGGACTGAGCGAGCGCCAGCACTCCAGCCGGTCGGCGTCGTCCGTGACGATCACGCCCTCCGCGTCGTGGCGCCGGAGCAGCTCCCGACCGGCCTCCGCGCCGAGCACGAGGGCCGCCTTGGCCAGGCTCTCGGCCCACCACGCCTCGGCGGCCACGACCACCACGGCGGCCACTCCCCTGTCGGCCGGACGCCCGGTGGTCGGATCGATCAGGTGGTGCGCCCAGCCGCCGTCGTCGGTCTGCCAGCGGCGTCGGCGGGTGCAGGACATGACGACGGCGCCGGGCTGATCGAGCACGACCGTGCTCAGCACGCCGTCGTCCCACGGGTCCACGACCGGCACGGGCCACCCGCCCGCCGGCACCTCCCCCGCCACGCGCACGTCGCCGCCGAGCGACACGTGCACCGACCGGGCGCCGGCGGCGACCAGGTCGGCGGCGAGCAGGTCGGCGGCCAGGCCCTTGCCGATGCCGCCCAGGTCCAGGCGCAGGCCGGGCGGACGACGCACGACGGCGCGGGTCCGCAGGTCGACGAGGCCGTTCGCCAGTTCGTCCTCGGCGGTGTCGCCCGACCCGACCGCGCCGCGCACCTCGACGGTCGCGCATCCC
>JAEXGP010000180.1 GCA_023450775.1 Actinomycetes bacterium
GCGCCGGCTGGTCGGCGAGCAGCCGGCCGATCGCGAACAGCTGCTGCAGGTCGGCCACCGGGATCACGCCGGACTGGCGGATCATCGCCTCGTCGCGCCGCTGCTCGACGTTGCGCCGGGTGCCGGTCGGGCGGATGGCGCTGCGCAGGGCGGCAACCGGCTTGGCCATCGACGCCGCCCGGGCCGCCCTGACGAAGCGGCCGGGCAGCGCACCCGGTCCGAGGTGCAGCAGGACGGCGCGGGTGGCGTCGTCCTCGGCCCACCAGCTGAGGAGGTCCGCCACGCTCACGTCCACCGGGACGTCCGAGGAGACCAACGTGGAGATGCCGAGTCCGACGCGGCACGCGTGGTCGACCACCGACGTGACCACGTCGCCGGACTCGGTCAGCACGCCGATGGCGCCGGGCAACGGCACCGGCCCGGTGGGCATGGCGTGCAGCCGGACCCCGGCGTCGGTGTTGCTCACTCCGTAGCTGCCCGGTCCGAGCAGGCGGAGACCCCGTCGCCGGGCGGCATCGACCATGGCCTGCGCCTCGGCATCGGTGGCCCGCGACAGCACGACGGCGGTGCCGGCGCCGCGGGCGCCGCAGGCGTCGAGGACGTCGGGCACGGCGCCGGCGGAGCCTGACACGACGACCAGGTCCGTGCCCTCGGGCAGGTCGTCGATCCGTTCGGGTGCCACGGGCGTGACGCTCCCCGTGTAGCCCGCCCCCATCAGCTGCAACGCCACCGCGCCGGCCAGTCCGTGCGTGCCGTGGCCGTCGGCGTCGGGCGACCGGCCGCCGACGTCGATGACCGCGACCGACTCGGGGCGGAGCAGCCGGCGGACCGACGCGGCCTCGGCCTGTCGCTCACGGCGGTCGACGGCGGCGAACACCTCGTCGGTGGCCCGGAGGTCGAACGCCACGTCGACCACGCCGTCCTCCAGGTGCGTCGCCACGTCGTAGCCGGCGGCGGCGAACACCTTGAGCATCTTGCGGTTGGCGGGCAGCGTCGTGGCCCGGAACCGGGTGATGCCGTTCTCCCGCGCCGCGGCGGCGAGGTACTCGAGCATCAGCGTGGCCAGACCCCGACCGTGGTGCCGATCGTCGGTGAAGAACGCGACCTCGGCCGTGTCGGTCCCCTCGTAGCGCTCGTAGCGGGCGACGCCGATCACCTCATCGTCCAGGAGCGCCACGAACGCGACACGGTCGTGGTGGTCGACGTTGGTGAAGTGCCGGAGCTCCCGCTCGGACAGCCGTGGACGGGGCGAGAAGAAGCGGAAGTAGATGGACTCGGGCGACTGGCGCTCGTGGAAGCGCTCGATCCGCTCGGCGTCGTCGGGACGGATGGAGCGCATCCGCACCGTGTGCCCGTCGCGGAGGACGACGTCGGCCTCCCAGGTGTCGGGCACGGTCGGGTCCACCGGCGGTCACACTACCCGTCGCCCTCGGCCCGACGACCCCGACTCGTCAGCACGCCCGCCGGCGAAGGGGCATCGCCACGCCCGCCGGCGAAGGGGCATCGCCACGCCCGCCGGCGGAGGGGCATCGGTAGTCTCGGGGAGATGACCGACGACCGTGCGGTGCTCGACGTGGCGGACCGCTACTGGGCCGCGGTGCTCGAGGCGGCGCCCACGTCCGCGACGCTCCTCGGCATCCACGACCACGACGACCGGTTGGAGGACCTGTCGGTCGCCGGCGACCAACGCCTCCGGGACGTGCTCGCCGGCCTGTCCGACGACCTGTCCGCGGCGCGGGGCGGCGACGGTCCGCCGGCGGACCTGAGCCCGGCGGCCCTGGTGACCGCTGACCTGCTGGAGCACCAGCTCCGGACCGGCATCGAGGCGATCGATCTGCGGTTGGTCGAGATGGCGAGCGACCAGATGCTCGGTCCGCACGCGTCGCTGCTCATGGCGGTGCCGCAGATGACGTACCCCGAGCCGAAGGACGCGCAGGCCGCCCTCACCCGCTACGCGCAGGTGCCCCGGCTGCTCGGTCAGGCGCTCGACCGGTTCCGGGACGGACTCGCCGCGGGTCGCACGCCGGCGGCGGCGGTGGTCGGCCGCTCGGTGAACTCGCTCGAGCAGTACCTGGCGACCGACGAGTCAGGGGATCCGTTCCTGCTGCCGGGCCTGCCCGCCGGCGAGGACGGTGCGGAGTGGTCCGGCGCCGAGGCGTGGCGGGCGGACGCGGCGGAGCTGGTCCACGACGTCATCCGGCCCGCGTTCCGCGCCTACCTGGGCGTCCTGCGCGACGAGCTGCTGCCGGTGGCCCGCGACGACGAGCACGCCGGGTGGTGCCACCTGGACGACGGCGAGGCGATGTACTCGGCGCTGGTGCGCTCGCACACCACGCTCGACCTGTCGCCCGAGGAGCTCCACGAGCTGGGTCGGGAGCGCACCGAGGTGGTGCTGCCCCAGGAGTACGCCGTGGTGGGCGAGGAGGTGTTCGGCACCTCGGACCTGCAGGAGGTGTTCGACCGGCTCCGCTCGGATCCGTCGCTGAAGCACCGGGACGCGCAGGAGATCCTCGACGTCGCCACCTCGACGGTGGCGCGGGCGACGGCGGCGATCGATGACTGGTTCGGGCGGCTGCCCGGCTCGCCGTGCACCGTCCAGCCGGTCCCCGACTTCCTGGCCGCCGACGCGCCGTACGCCTACTACTACCCGCCCGCCGTCGACGGCTCCCGGGGCGGCACGTACTTCATCAACACCGCCGATCCCACCGAGGCGTCACGGACCGAGGCCGAGTCGATCGCGTTCCACGAGGCGATCCCCGGCCACCACCTGCAGATCGCGATCAGCCAGGAGCTCGAGGACCTGCCCGAGTTCCAGCGTCACGACGGAGCCACGAGCTACATCGAGGGCTGGGGCCTCTACGCCGAGCGGCTGGCCGACGAGATGGGCCTGTACAGCGGGCCGGTCGACCGGCTGGGCATGCTCACCGCCGACTCGTGGCGCTCGGCCCGCCTGGTGGTCGACACCGGCCTGCACGCCCTCGGCTGGAGCCGTCAGCAGGCGATCGACTACTTCGAGCAGCACACGCCGGTCCCGGTGGACCAGGTGCTCGCCGAGGTCGACCGCTACCTGGCGATGCCGGGCCAGGCGCTCTCGTACAAGGTGGGCCAGCTGCACATCCATGCGCTGCGGGACCGGGCCCGGGCGGCGCTCGGCGACGGATTCCGCATCGCCGCGTTCCACGACGTGGTGCTCGGCTCCGGAGCGGTCACGCTGCCGGTGCTGACCCGGCTGGTCGAGGCGTGGATCGAGGAGGACGGTCGAGCGGGCTGAGGCCCGACCGCGGGGCCGGGCACGGAAGCGCCAGGTCCGGCGACAGCAGGACATCGCACTCGGTCCGCATCGGGTCGGGACGAACGGGGGTCGGTCCGCAGGGGCCGCGAGAACGGGGGTACGGAATGATCGAGGTCGGCACCATCGGCACCGGCGAGGACGGGAGCCACTTCCGGACGTGCCCGCTGTGCGAGGCCACCTGCGGGCTCGAGATCGAGGTGCGGGACGGCGCGGTGAAGCGGATCCGGGGCGACCGGGAGGACGTGTTCAGCCACGGGTTCATCTGCCCCAAGGGCTCGATCCTGCAACGCCTGCACGAGGACCCCGACCGGCTCCGCAGCCCGCTCATCAAGCGCGACGGCGTCCACGTGGAGGTCTCCTGGGAGGAGGCGTTCGCCGAGATCGACCGCCGCCTCGCCGAGGTCCGCGCCACGCACGGCCCGGATTCGGTGGCCGTGTACCTCGGCAACCCCAACGCGCACACGCTCGGCGGCACGGTCTTCACCCGGCCGCTCCTCCAGTCGCTCGGGACCAAGAACCTCTTCTCGGCGTCGACCGTCGACCAGATGCCGCGCCACGTGTCGTCGGGCCTGATGTACGGCAACCCCGGTGCCATGGCGATCCCCGACCTGGACCGCACCGACTACCTGCTCGTGCTCGGCGCCGATCCGTACGAGTCCAACGGCAGCCTCTGCACCGCACCCGACTTCCCGGGCCGCATGGCAGCCATCTCCGAGCGAGGAGGCCGCGTGGTGCTGGTCGACCCGCGCCGCAGCCGCAGCGCGCAGGCGGCCGACGAGCACCTCGCCATCCGGCCGGGCACCGACGCCATGTGGCTGTGCGCCCTGCTGCACGAGGTCGTCGAGCGCCACGGCGTGGACCTGGGCAACTGCGGGGGACTGGTCGACGGGCTGGACCGGGCGCTCGAGGCGATCGAACCGTTCACCGCGGACTCGGTGGCGGCGCGCTGCGGGATCGACGCGGACACCACCCGCCGCGTCGCGGACGAGCTCGCCGGGGCCCGCAGCGCGGCGGTGTACACGCGCATCGGCGTGCACACCGTCCGCTTCGGCACGCTCGGGTCGTGGGCCGGTGACGTCCTGGCGCTCGTCACCGGGAACCTGGACCGAGAGGGCGGGCTCATGTGGGCCACCCCGTGCCACGGCCGGCCGTCGGTGCCCGGGGGGACGACCGTCGGTCGCGGCTTCCGCACCGGTCGCTGGGCCTCGAGGGTGTCCGGTCGCCCCGAGGTCAAGGGCGAGCTGCCGGTGGCGGTGCTGCCCGAGGAGATCACCACCCCCGGCGACGGCCGGATCCGGGCGCTGTTCACGATCGCCGGGAACCCCGCCCGCTCCTCACCCGACTCGGCCGCGGTCGAGCGGGCGCTCGACGACCTCGAGCTGATGGTGTCCGTCGACATCTACCTGAACGAGACCACCCGCCACGCCGATGTGGTCCTGCCGGTGCCGTCGTCGCTGGAGAAGTCGCACTTCGACCTGGCGTTCTACGGGCTGTCGGTCCGCAACGTGGCGAACTTCTCGCCGCCGGTCTTCGAGCCGTCCGGTCCGGGCGAGCACGACGTGCTGGCCCGTCTGGCGCTGATCGCGTCCGGCCAGGGTCCCGACGCGGACCCCGAGATCGTCCACGGCCTGATGGCCCGCACGCTCGTGGACGCGGCGGTCCAGCTGGAGGGCGGACCGGTGCACGGCCGCGATCCCGAGGAGCTGATGGCCCAGGTCGAGCACCTGCCCCCACCCGAGCGCATGGTCGACATCATGGTCAGGGTCGGCCCGTACGGCGACGGGTTCGGCGCCGACCCCGACGGCCTCACGCTGCAGCGCCTGCTCGACGCGCCGCACGGCATCGACCTGGGCCCGCTCGAGCCGCGCCTGCGCGAGGTGCTGCGCACGCCCAGCGGATCGGTCGAGGCGGCGCCCGACGGCGTCGTCGAGGACCTCGGCCGGCTGGCCGCCACGCTGGACGAGCCGGACGAGGACCAGATGGTGCTGGTCGGGCGGCGGCACCTGCGGTCGAACAACTCGTGGATGCACAACATCGAGGTGCTCGTGAAGGGCCGGCCGCGCTGCACGCTGCTGGTGCATCCCGACGACGCGGCTCGCCTGGAGCTCGTCGACGGCGGCGCTGCACTGGTGCGCTCCCGCGTGGGCCAGGTGGAGGCGACCGTCGAGGTCACGGAGGACATCCGGCCCGGCGTCGTGAGCCTGCCCCACGGCTGGGGCCACGACGACCCCGGTGCCCGGATGCAGGTGGCCGAGCGCCACGCTGGCGTGAACTCGAACGTGCTGACCGACGGGTCGGTGCTCGACCCGCTCAGCGGCAACTGCGCGCTCAACGCGATCCCCGTCGAGGTCACGCCGGTCGCTGCGGCCGTCCCCGCGGCCGTCTGACCCCACTCGCTCGCCATCGGGCCGTCACGAACATGTGCGAGGAACGCCCGCCCCGGGCGTCTCCCGCACACGATCCCCGGGCCGTCACGAACGTGTGCGAGGAACGCCCGCCACGGGCGTCTCCCGCACACGTTCTGCGGGCGGCCGGGTGGGTCAGCCGGCGTCGAGCTGGGCGCGGATGATCTCGGCCAGCTCGAGCGGGCGGTCGCCCTGGATGCTGTGGCCGGCGCCGTCGACGACGACCACCTCTGCGTCGGGACGGAGACGGCGGAGCTCGGCCACGTCGTCGTCGTCCACCACCGGGCTGAGCGAGCCGCGGGCCAGCACGATCGGCATGGTCGTGGCTGCGAGGTCGGCCCACAGCGCCGGGCCCGGCAGCTCGATGACGTCGGCGACGTCGCCCGAGCCGGCGTCACCCGAGCCGGCGTCGGCGCCCCAGGCGAGCGGCCGGCGGTCGTAGTTCCACTCCCATGACCCGTCGGGCGTCCGGTGCGCGTTGTGGAGGATGCCGCGCCGCAGCGAGCCGGGCGTGCGGGTGGGGTTGAACTCCAGCGTCCGGTCGAAGATCTCGCCGAAGCCGTCGAAGGACTGCGGACCGGCGATGAAGTCGTGGACGGCCTTGGCCTTCTCTGCGTTGACGCCCGGCGTGATGTCGACCAGCACGAGTCGCCGCACCAGGTCCGACACGCCGGTCAGCGCGATCGACGTGAGCCCGCCGAGCGACATGCCGACGATCACCCGGGCGTCGGGCGCCAGCGCACCGATGGCCTGCGCCAGGTCCCGAGCGTTGGCGACCGGGTCGTAGTGGCGGTCGTCGCGCCAGCTGGAGTGCCCGTGGCCGGGCAGGTCGATCGCGAGCAGCGGGGTGGGACGCAATGCCAGCGCCACGGTGTCCCACGTGTGGGCGTTCTGGGCGCCGCCGTGCACGAGCACCGCCTCGGGGGACCCGACGCCCCAGCGCAGCGCCGAGATCCGGCGGCCGTCGGGCAGCACGTGGGCGACCCGCTCGACGACCACGTCGTCGGGGTCCGGCAGCCCGAACTCGGCGCAGTTCTCCCCGAAGTACGCCATCTCGTCGTAGACGAACGACGGGTCGTCGGGATGGACGCCGGGCACCGGGTTGGTCATGGGAGGCCAATGTAGGGCGCGGTGGTCGCCGCGTGGGCGGCCCGCCGCGGCACCGTCGCGGCCCCGGCGACCGGCGTCCCGAAACGCGTCCGGCGGAGTGACAAGATGCAGGTCCGCCGAGTGGTCGGCGGCGCGAGGGGGAACGACGATGGCGGTACGGGGCATCCGGACGGCGTGGCGGCTGCTCGCCGCGCTGGCAGCGGTGGTGCTGGTGGCGGGCGCGTGCACGCAGGACCCGGAGGACACCTCCGGCGCGGCCGGCGCGGTGGCGGACCTGTCCGACGACGCAGCGCCGGGCGACTTCGCCGCGGCAGGCAGCGTGGAGCAGGTCCACGTGACCGGCGCCGAGCCCGGCCAGGAGCTCGCCCTGCACGACGACGACGGCGACGCGGTCGCCACCGGCACGGCCGACGACCAGGGCTCGCTCATCTTCCGCCTGGTCGAGCCGGGCTCCGGCTACCGGGTGGCCACCGCGTCGGCACCGATCCTGGCGTCGGACCCCGTCGAGGTGGAGAGCGTCGACTCCTCGCAGCCTGATCAGTCCTTCTACGACGGGCAGGAGCTGCCCGAGGGGTTCACCTACATCGAGACCCGGGACGGCACCACGCTGTCCGCGTCGGTGTACCTGCCCGGCCCGCCCGAGGACGGCCCCTACCCCACCGTCGTGGAGTACTCGGGCTACGACCCGTCGAAGCCCGGCAGCAACCTGCTCGAGCAGAACGCCGAGGCGCTCCGTCCGATCGTCGGCGACGACCCGTCCGCGCTGTGCGGGGTGGTCCCGTTCGCCTGCAACGCACCCGCGCAGCCGTCGTCGATGCTCGCCCTGTCGATGGGCTACGCGGTCGTCGCCGTCAACGTCCGCGGCACCGGCTGCTCGGGCGGTGCGTACGACTTCTTCGAACCGCTCCAGCTCACCGACGGCTACGACGTGATCGAGACCGTGGCCGCCCAGCCGTGGGTGAAGAACCACAAGGTCGGCATGGTCGGCCTGTCCTACCCGGGCATCAGCCAGCTCTACGTGGCGTCCATGCAGCCCCCATCCCTGTCCGCGATCACTCCGCTGTCGGTCATCGACGACACGGTGCGCGGGACGCTGGCGCCGGGCGGCATCTTCAACGCCGGCTTCGCGCTCTCGTGGGCCGACGAGGTCGGCGAGAAGGCGAAGCCCTACGGGCAGGGCTGGGAGCAGGCCCGGGTGGACGCCGGTGACACGACGTGCGCGGAGAACCAGCGCATGCGCGGCCAGAACGTGGACGCGTCGAAGAAGGCGCAGGAGCACCGGTACTACCCGCCGGAGCTCGCCGACCCGCTCAACGCCTCGCTGTTCGCCGACCGGATCGAGGTGCCGGTGTTCCTCAGCGGCTCGTTCCAGGACGAGCAGACCGGCGGGCGCTTCCCGCTGCTGTTCGACAAGTTCACGAATGCGCCGGTCACCCACTTCACCGCCATGAACGGCGCCCACGCCGACGGCTACGCGCCGGTGAACCTGACCGAGTGGAAGACCTTCCTGGACCTGTACGTCGCGGACGAGATCACGCCGATCCCGGGGTCGGTCCGGGTGTTCGCGCCGCTGATCATGCAGCAGATCTTCGATGCGGACCTGAGCCTGCCCGAGGAGCGGTTCCTGGACGCCCCGTCGGCCGCGGCGGCCCGAGCGGAGTACGAGGCGGAACCGCCGATCAACGTGCTCTTCGAGAGCGGCGCCGGGGACCCGGACCAGCCCGGCGCACCGGTGCCGGCGGTCCAGGTCCGCACGACCGAGTGGCCGCCGCCGGGCACCCGACCCGAGGCTTTCTTCCTGGGCGCCGACGGCACGCTCACGACCACGCCGCCGGAGGACGACGCCGACGGTGCGTCGCGCTTCGCCGTGGATCCCGAGCTGGCCGAGCGGACCACGTTCGACAGCACCAAGGGCGACATCTTCCACGCCCTGCCGCCGTACGAGTGGCAGCAGGAGCCCGACGGTTCGGCGGCCGTGTTCGTGTCGGAACCCTTCGCCGAGGACCAGGTGTTCGCCGGCAGCGCGAGCGCGGACCTGTGGATCCGCACCAACTCCACCGGCGCCGACCTGGGCGTGACCCTGTCGGAGGTCCGCCCCGACGGCAAGGAGACGTTCATCCAGTCGGGTGTGCTCCGGGCCGCCAACCGGAAGGTCGCCGAGGGCTCCACCGAGCTGCTGCCCCTCCACTCGCAGCTCGAGTCCGATGCCGAGCCGCTCACCCGCAACGAGTGGGCCGAAGCCCGCGTCGAGGTGTTCCCGTTCGCCCACATCGTGCGGGCCGGCTCGCGGATCCGGCTGTCGGTGCACACGCCGGGCGGCGACCGGCCCCGGTGGACCTACATCATCGATGAGCAGCCGGACGACACGACGATCGACATCGGCCACTCCGCCGAACACCCGTCGCGCCTCGTCCTCCCGCTGTCGCCGGACCTGCTGAAGAGCGTCGCCTACCCGCCCACGCTGCCACCGTGCCCGGGCCTCCGCGGCCAGCCGTGCCGGACGTTCGTGGAGTACACCAACGAGGAGATCGACGACGTGGGCTGACGGGAACAACGGCGGGTCACCCCTGGTTGAATGACACGTCAACTACCTCTCGGAGGTCACGATGCCCGCCATCACCGTCGACGACACGCTCGTCCTGCCCCGTGTCACCACCCCGCCCGCCGATGCCGCCACGCGTCCCGTCACGCGCCTGGTGAACGCCCACCACGCCGTCGAGGGCGCCGGGTTCGAGGTGTGGCGCCCGTTCCCCGGTGGCGTCGACGCCCACGTCGCCGACCCGTTCTTCCTGCTCGACCAGCTCGGCCCGGTCTCGTACGCGCCGAACGAGCCGGTCGGCGCACCCTGGCACCCGCACCGGGGCTTCGAGACCGTCACCTACGTGCTCGACGGCGAGATCGCCCACCACGACTCCAACGGCGGCGGCGGCGTCATCGGCGAGGGCGACACGCAGTGGATGACCGCCGGTGCGGGCATCCTCCACGACGAGGTCCCCACCGAGACGTTCTTCCGCAACGGCGGCGTGTCCCACGGCGTGCAGCTGTGGGTCAACCTGCCGGCGTCGCTGAAGTTCACGCCGCCCCGCTACCAGGCGATCGGACGGGACCAGCTGCGGCTGCTGACGTCGGCCGACGGCGGGGCCCTCATCCGCCTGATCGCCGGTGACCTGGCCGGCTTCGAGGGACCCGGGTCCACGCACACGCCGATCACCTACGCGCACGTCACGCTGAGCCCCGGCGCCGAGCTCGAGGTGCCCTGGGACCCGCGCTTCAGCGCCATGGCGTACGCGCTGACCGGCAACGGCTACGTCGGCGCCGAACGCCGTCCGCTCGAGGCACACCAGCTGGCCGTCCTGGGCGATGGCGACACCGTGCGGATCGGCGCAGCCGGCCAGCAGCCCGGCGACGTCGACCAGCTCGACGTCCTCCTGCTCGGCGGCCTGCCCATCCGTGAGCCGATCGTCCACTACGGACCGTTCCTGATGAACACCCGGGAGCAGATCCTGGAGGCGATCGACGACTTCAACGGCGGCCGGATGGGCACCGTCCCCGCCACGACGCTCGGAGGCTCCAGTTGAACGATCGAGGCGACGCCACGGCACGCGACGGCGTGCCGTGGCTGGACCCCCAGGAGCAGGCCGCGTGGCGGGCCTTCATGGACATGCGCGACGAGCTGAACCTGCGGCTCGAGCGCGACCTCCAGGCCCGCTCCGGCCTGTCAGGGGCCGACTACCAGGTGCTCGTGCACCTGTCGGAGTCCCCCGCCGACGCCGCCCGGCCGGTGGACATGTGCACCGAGCTGCGCTGGGAGCAGAGCCGCCTGTCGCACCAGCTCACGCGCATGGAGCGCCGGGGCCTGGTGGAGCGACGTGCGTGCGAGGAGGACGGCCGGGGCTCGATCGTCGCCCTGACGCCCGAGGGTCGCGCCGTGATCGAGGACGCCGCGCCCGGTCATGTCCGGGCCTTGCGCGCGCTCCTCGTCGACGTGCTCGGCCGCGACGGCATGCTGCAGCTCGGCGAGCTCTCCCGGGCGGTGCTGGACGCCCTGCCCGAGGATGAGGTCAGGCCGCGGGGCAGTCGTCGGGGCGCGGGCCCGACGCGCTGATCCGCAGCACCGGCCGCCTGTGAGTCGCAGGCTGCCGACAACCGGCAACACGCGCCACTCCAGGGCCACGAGCGCAGCCGTCACCCTGCTCTCGGGCGCACCACCACCGACATCGGCTCTGGGCCGCCAGCCGTCGCCACGACCTCCCAACCGGCCCGGTCGCTTCCGATCGGTCCCTTGACCACCGCGATGTCGATGCCGGGATCGTCGTCATCGGCCACCCGATGAGCGCCCATGGTCCGGGGATTGGCATGGAGTTGGCTGACCTCGAACCCGCGCTGCTCGAGCTGCGCCATCAACCCGTACAACGGCGCGTACCAGTTCTCCGGGCTGACGGGCGCCCAGAAGACCAACGGGTCGTTGACATCCAGGCGGGCGGCGGCCTGATCGGCCAGTTCGATCAAGACCGGGTTGGACTCCTCCCGGTCGTCCTCGACGTACTGGCGGATGCACACCGTCGCGGCCAGCGCGCCGACAACGACGACCGCCGCCATCGACGCGAGACGACGGACACGGATCGACGGCGTTGCGGTCCATCTGAGGTTCCGGATCAGCGACGCCGCGCCGACGGCCATGGCGAGTGCCGCGACCGGCCGCTGGATCACCGCCAAGTGGCCGTGGAAATCACCGCGGATCATCGCCGAGGTCACGACGGCGCCGGCCAGCGAAACGGCCGAGAGGATCGAACCTCGGATGAACGGCCAGTCGCGCCGCATGACGGCTGCGAGGGCACCCCCGATCGGAACCAGGAGCCACACCGGCACAGCCCACGCGGTGCCGACCAACGGGAGGCCCGGCCCGTCTGCAGTCAGCCAGCTCGGCAACAGAGCGAACGACCGCGTCAGCGTGCTCGTCGCCTGGGCGAAGCCGACCTGCGGGCCCCGGCCGCCCATCTGCCACAGCATCGCGTTCGGCGCATCGGACAGGACCTGGTCCAGCACCGGCCCGATCCAGAGCACCAGCCCCACGCCGACCGCGGCGTCGAGCGACCGCCTCGACATGATCGGCCCGCCCTCCCGCCGGGAGGTCGTAACTGCCAGACACACGCCCGCCACGGCCACGACGGCGACGAGCGGAGCGGTGGCGGTGTGCGCCTGGACCAGCATGGAGCCGAACACCACGAGCGCGACCGGCGCACACGGCTGTCGCTCGGCGGTGGCCCATGCCGCCATGATCAACGCGCCGGCACCCACCAGCGCCACGTAGGGGTTCCAAGGGCTGTGAGCCATCTGTGCCGTGGCCGCCGCCAGCAGGGACAGCATCGAGATGAGGACGCACCATCCTGCGATCCGAGCGATGCGCCTCGCCATCCACCATGCCGCCAGGACCGCCACGAGGTGCCATGCGAGCGCACCGACCATGAGCCCGTGTGGACCGAAGACGCGGAGGAATCCGGCCAGCCACCAGATCTGGAGCGGCCCGGGGTGCGACCAACCGAAACGGGAGTACACGCCGACGAGCGGCAGATGCCCAGGAACGTCTCGCGCCAGCATCTCCATCATGGCGATGTCGCCGATGGCGGCCCACTGCTTCCACAGCACCACGATCGCGGTGACCACGAAGCCGACGGCGGTCCCGGCGATCGCCAGGGCCTCCGCCCGCGTCAGCGTCGGCGGTCGCGCCGGCTGCGGGACGGGCCGGTCGGCGACGTCGTGCATCACCTCGCCGAGGACGCTCGGGTACACCTCAGCCCGCCACGCCGGACCCGTCCGGCCACTTCACACCGCGGCGGCACTCCATCCCACGAGGCTACGGAGGAGGCCCACCGATCCCACCCGCCGGACCTGCTCGACGGTTCAGCCTGTGACATGCGTCGACGAACGTCGACGAGGGCCTGCGGGGCCCGGACGCGAAGGAACCCCTGCACCTGGCAGGGGTTCCGGCGGTGGGCGTAACAGGACTTGAACCTGTGACCTCTTCCGTGTCGGGGAAGCGCTCTAGCCGTCTGAGCTATACGCCCGCGAGGGGGACAAAGTAGCAGACCAGCGCCTCAGGTCCGACGGACCGATCCTCCACGGTCGGCCGGGTCCTCGGACGGCGCCGGTTCGGGCGCCAAGATGCCGACGGCGATCACGACCACCATGCCGACGACGAACAGCAGCCACAGCCCTGGACCGGGGCCGGTGCGGACGTTGCGGAGGCCCAGGCCCCACTCCAGCACGGCGAAGACCATGAGACCGACACCGGTCAGGGCGGCGAGGACGCGGCCGGCGCGGCCCTTCTCGGCCGCCACCAGGACGCCGGCGACCGCCAGGAGCACGCCACCGAGGACGGCCACCCACCCGCGACCCAGGCTGCCGTCGAACTCGCGCCACCCCGTCTCGCTGCCGCCGGTGAAACGGCCCACGTCGCGCCACGACAGCAGGCTGGTGGCGCCGGCGGCCAAGGCGCCGGCCAGCAGGATGGCGGACAGGAGCAGGTCGCGGCGCTGCGACGGGGCCTCGGCCCTGGTGGGCTGCGGGG
>JAEXGP010000203.1 GCA_023450775.1 Actinomycetes bacterium
CGGTCGTAGAACGGCTTCGGGTCCGAGGCCACGCCCGGGTGGTACGGGTTCGCCTCTCCGGTCGCTGGGTTCACCGCTTCGGTGACGTCCATCATCTGCTCCGTCGCGCGCTCGTGCCCGGTGGCTACCATTTCTGACAGTGACGTCACCTTAGTCGGGTCCGGCGTCCAGCGAGCGGGCCGGGGACCGGCCGCAGGACGCCGAGGGAGGTGCACGGTGGCCGACGCCCGGGTGGCGATCCTGGCGCCGATGGACGTCGAGGCACGGCCGCTGGTGTCGGCGCTCCCCGTCCGGCGGCTCGTCGATCGACGCGCCGCCGCCTGGGGCGGCACGGTCGGCGCCGCGCACGTCACCGTGCACATGATCGGCATCGGTCCGGCGCACGCGGCGGAGGTGACCGAGCACGTCGTGACCCGCTACGCACCCGACCGTCTGGTGGTGTGCGGGATCGCCGGCGGCCTGGCGGCGCGACTCGGCGACCTCGTCGTGCCGGCCGAGGTGGTCGACGCGACCACGGGTGAGCGCTACCGCGCCGACGCATGGGGCGCGCTGGAGCCGAGCGGGTCGATCGTGACGACCGACGGCATCTGGCCCGCAGATCGCCTGGCGGCACACACGGCCGCGGGGGTGCACGCGGTGGACATGGAGACCGCCGCGGTCGCCGCGGTGGCATTCCGTCACGGGCTCCGCTGGACCGCGGTGCGCGGCATCAGCGACCTGGTGGCCGAGGGCGCCGTGGACGAGGCCACGCTCGCCCTGACGCGACCCGACGGCACCGCGGACGCGCGCGCCGCCCTGCGCCACGCCGCCGGCTCGCCCGGTCGGGTGCCGGGGCTCCTGAAGGTCGCCGTGGACACCCGGCGGGCCACCAAGGTCGCGACCGCTGCCGTGGTCGCCGGGCTGGGGACCGCCTGAGGTGCCCCGTTCGGTCGACGACCCGTTCCTGGGCGTCATCGGCGACGACTGGCGGACCTCCACGCCCTGGTGGCCGCCGCCGCGACGACCGGCCGACGGGTCCCCGAACGTCCTCCTGATCGTCCTGGACGACGTCGGCTTCGGCCAGCTGGGCTGCTACGGCTCGGACATCGATACGCCGGTCGTCGACGGGCTCGCTGCGGACGGCGTCCGGTTCGCGAACTTCCACACGACGGCCCTGTGCTCCCCGACCCGGTCCTGCCTGCTGACCGGCCGCAACCACCACCGCAACGGTCTGGGTCGCATCACCGACCTGGCCATGGGCTATCCGGGCTACGACGGGACCATCCCGCAGGAGCACGGGTTCCTCTCGGAGATCCTGCGTGAGGTCGGCTACGCGACGTACGCGGTCGGCAAGTGGCACCTGACGCCCGAGGAGGAGACCCACGCCGCGGCACCGCGCCACTCGTGGCCGTTGGGGCGCGGCTTCGACCGCTGGTACGGCTTCCACGGCGGCGAGACGCACCAGTTCGTCCCGGCGCTGCAGCACGACAACCACCCCGTCGCGCCGCCCGCGTCGATCGAGGACGGGTACCACCTCAGCGCGGACCTGGCCGACCGGGCGATCGGCTTCGTCGCCGACCTGCGGGCGGTCGAGCCGGACCGGCCGTTCTTCCTCTACCTGGCGACCGGCGCCTGCCACTCACCGCACCACGCGCCCGCCGAGTGGATCGAGCGGTACCGGGGGCGGTTCGACCGGGGCTGGGACGAGTGGCGGACGCAGACGTTCGAGCGACAGATCGCCGCCGGGCTCCTGCCTCCGGGGACCGCGCTGCCCGACCGGCCCTCGTGGGTCCCGGCCTGGGACGACCTGTCGCCCGACGAACGTCGCGTGGCGGCCCGGTTCATGGAGTGCTTCGCGGCGTTCCTGAGCTACACGGACGACCAGCTCGGACGCGTGCTCGCCTTCCTCGACGAGACCGGCGACCGCGACGGCACGATCGTCGTGGTCGTGTCCGACAACGGTGCGAGCGCGGAGGGCGGTGCGACCGGGTCGCTGAACGACGTTCGCATCCGCAACGTCGACGGCACGCCGGTCGAGGAGCTCGTGGCGCGCATCGACGAGCTCGGCGGCCCGGCCGTGCACAACAACTACCCGTGGGGCTGGACGATGGCCGGCAACACGCCGTTCCGGCGGTGGAAGCGCGAGGTGCACGAGGGCGGGGTGGCGGACCCGTTCGTCGTGAGCTGGCGCGGCGGCGACGTGGAGCCGGGAGGGGTTCGCCGGCAGTTCACGCACGCGATCGACGTGATGCCCACGCTGCTCGAGCTGCTCGGAGTGGACTCGCCCGACGAGATCCGCCGCGTTCCCCAGTCCCGGATCGACGGCGTCAGCGTCGCCGACCTGCTCCCGGCGGGCGGCGCGCACCGGCCCGAGCGCCACACCACCCAGCACTTCGAGATGCTGGGCAGCCGGGCGATCTACCACGACGGCTGGAAGGCGGTGACGTTCAAGCCGATCGCACCCCTCTACGACGACGGCCTGGACTGGAACGCGCCGTTCACCGACGACCGTTGGGAGCTGTACCACGTCCGCGTCGATCCCACCGAGGTGCACGACCGGGCGGCGGAGGAGCCCGATCGCCTGGCGCGGATGGTGGCGCTCTGGTGGGAGGAGGCGCGGCGCAACGACGTGCTGCCGCTCGACAACCGGGCGCTCCACGCGATCCTCCACCCCCGCCCGATCGGCCGGCGGGACCTGCTCCGGGCCACGTACTTCCCGGGCTCGTCACCGGTGCCCGAGCGGGTGGCGATCGACACCAAGAACCGCGGGCACCGGATCGACGCCCACGTGACCATCCCCGACGGAGCGGCGCCGTCCGGCGTGCTGCTCGCCCAGGGCTCCACCCTCGGCGGCTTCTCGTTCCAGGTGGACCACGGACGGCTCCGCTACGTCCACAACCTCTACGGCCGCAGCCGGCTCACGGTCACGGCCGACCGACCGGTGCCCGCGGGCCGCCGCGTGCTGTCCTACGCCTACGAGCCCCACGGCGGTCGCCCGGGAGGGGTGGCCGTGCTCCTGGTCGACGACGTCGAGGTGGGCCGGGCCACGTTCTCCGAGGTGACGATCGTCGCGTTCAACGGGACCGGCACCGGCCTCACGTGCGGCTACGAGCTCGGACCCCCGGTGGGCGAGGGCGACGCGGCGTCGTTCCCGTTCGATGCGACGCTCCACCGTGTGGAGGTCACCCTGTCCGAGGTCCCGGCGGTGAACCCGCTGGTGGAGCTCGAACGGATCATGTTCGAGCAGTAGCCGTCGTCCGGCTGCGCTGCGCTTCCGAAACTGCGTCGGTTGTCGTCGCTCAGCGACGACAACTCACGCAATGTCGTGGTCGGGAGTCGCGACACGATGCGGGAGACTGGGACCCTCATGACCGTCCCCAACATCCTGACCGACACCACGCCCACGCTCGACGGCTCCGACCCGACGCTCGTGCACTCGGTGATCACCGACGCATGGGGTCTCCACTTCGCGCAGGGCGGCGTGGTCATGGCGGCCGCACTGCGCTCCATGGCGGCGGTACTGGACCGCGACGACCTGTCACTGGCAAGCGCCAGCGCCGTGTTCTGCCGGCCCGTGGCGTGCGGACCCGTCACGACACGCGTGGAGGTGCTGCGTGACGGCCGGCGGGGAGCGCAGGTCCTGGGCACGATGCGCGACTCCACCGCGCCGGAGGGCGCAGTGAGCGTGGCGGTCACCTCGGTGTTCACCGATCCGACCATGCCCGGCCCGCAGCTCGCCCCCGTCCCCCGTCCGCCGGAGCTGGGCACCCCGCCCGACCAGACAGCGGACCGGGCGTTCGACAACCACTTCCCGCTGGGGTTCCTCGACAACACCGAGTGGCACGTGGCCACGGGCGCGCCCGACCCGGAAGTTGCGGCCGTTGACGCCTCGCCCATCCCGCGCCTGGCGTTGTGGTTCCGCTTCAACGACCCGCCGGCACCGGCGGGCGTCGACTGGCACCCCGCACTGCTGCCGATCCCGGGCGACGCGCTCGGCTCCGCGCTGGTCGTGGCGCTCGGCGGTGGCGACAGCCCCGTCGGCAGCGTGTCGCTGCAGATCGACATCCAGTTCCTGGCCCCGGCCACCGGCACGTGGGTCGGGCTCGACTCGACGTGCACGCACATCGGCAACGGGCTCGCGACCGGCGTGGTGCACCTGTGGAGCGAGGACGGCGTGCACGTCGCCACGGCCACGCAGACAGCCATGCTGCGCGGGCTCGGCGCCTGACGATCATCCGAAACTGCGTCGGTTGTCGTCGCCCAGCGACGACAACTCACGCAATATCGTGGTCAGGCGTCGCCCGCGACCACGACGCGACGGTGGTCCGCCGGGTCCAGGTGCGGCGTCCCGACCGGCCACGCCTGCTCCAGGAGACCATGGCGGATGGCCGGGCCCGAGCCCTGCAGCGCCACGCACAGCGACGCGAACCGGAGCCGGTCCACGTTGGTCCACCGGAACCCGAAGCGTCGCCGGACGATGTCGGGCATGCACCCGTAGACCATCACCCGGAGCAGGTCCGAGGTCAGGCCCGCCACCACGCCGTCGAGCGCCGACAGCGGGCCGGGAAGCCGCGGCGTGCGCGACGGGCCGGGGTTCGTGTCGGGGTCCAGCACCCAGCTCACGGCAGGGGTGAGCTCCAGCTCGTGCGCGCAGATCTCCTCGAAGCGCGTGCGGAAGTCGTCGAGCGTGAGCGGCACCGGACGGTCGCTCACGCCGTAGCGGCGGTACCACGTGACGGTCTCGGCGTAGAGCTGCTCCTGCCGCGAGCGGGAGGGACGGTCGGGGAAGTACAGCTCCCAGGCGCGGAAGAACTCCCACGTGAACGTGGCGTGCGCCCACCAGAAGATGTCGGGATCGAGCGCGTGGTAGCGGTTGCCGTGGTGGTCGACGCCCTTGATGTCGGGGTGGAAGTCGCGGATCGTCCGGCCGTGGTCGTCGGCCTCGGCGCCCTCGGAGAAGATCGACCGCCAGATGTAGGGGATGGAACGGAAGATCCGGTCGTACGGGTCGTCGAAGAAGTTCGAGTGGTCGGTCACGCCGGCGCCGAGGCCCGGGAGCATCAGCTGCATGATCCCGGCGGCGGACCCCGTCATGAGCCCGCGTGGGTCGCCGGCGATCCGCCACAGCAGCGAACCGGGTCCGAGCGGCGCGCCCTGGGCCCGGGGCCGGGTCTCGGTCGTCGTCATGGGCCTACCTCCGTCGGCGCGGTCGGGATGTCGATGCCGCCCAGGACGGCGCGCACGTGCGTGCGGATCTGGTCGCGCGTCACTGGGGCGTCGGTCGTGGCCACCAGGACGGCGAAGCCGAACAGCGACGACAGCACGGACCCGGCCACGTCCTCCTCCAGGCCGAACGAGCACAGGACGCCGATCACGTGGCGGTCGTCCACGACCTTGCCGCGCCGGTGGAGCGCGAGCCGGATCTCGACCACCGCCAGGAACTCCGCAGCCCCCGGGCCGACGAGCTCCTCCAGGAAGCTCGTGCACGCGTCGAGCAGATCGCGACCCTGGGCGATCGTCACCGCTGCCATGTCGGCGAGCCGGCGGTCGAAGTCGTCCATGTAGTTCGCCGTGGCCGCGGCCATCAGGTCGTCGACCGTGGGGAAGTGGTAGCTGACGCGGGCGAGCGGCACCCCCGCCCGCTCGGCGACCGCACGGTGCGAGAGGCCTCCCACGCCGACGTCGACGATGACCGCCGACGCCGCGGTGAGGATCGCACGCCGGCTGGCCTCGCCCCGCTCGCGACGCCCGTCCACCGACTTCACCGTCATAACTGAACAGGTTTACAGATAGTTTTCTCCGCCGCCACCGCTGCACCGCCGACGGGAAGGTCAGGACGCGACGAGCGCCTGCGGCGCCGCCTGCTTCATCCGCGTGGTGAGCCACCTCAGCTGGATGGCGGTCTCGCCCTCGCACCGCTGCACCACGGCGAGGAGCTCCTCGTCACGGGCGCCCTGGGACGCCTGGCCCACCAACGTCCAGGAGATGTCGCACTCGCAGCCCATCAGGTACAGGTCGTGCAGGTCGCGCAGCAGACCGAGCGGGCCGCTGCGGGTCCCGCCGAACAGCTCGCTGTGCAGCCGGTCCGGCTCGTCCTGCGCCTCCTCGCCGTAGCGCTCGACGAAGGGTCCGAGACGCTGGGCGTGGTCCTCGCACTGCGCCGCCATCAGGTGACACTCGTGGAACACGTCGGGCTCCTCGCGGTGATCGGTGGCGACCTGGCGGAACGCCGTCGCCAGGTCGAGCTGCGAGCGGTGCAGGAGCCCGAGGTAGTGGGCGAGTTGCACGTCAGGTCTCCTTCTCGTCGACGGTGGTCACGGTCGACACGGCGTCGGCGCCACCGGTGGTCGCGGGGACCGCTCCCCCGCCGTCCACGGGCGCGCTGCCCCCGACCGTCGGCGCCGGCGACGGTGCGGTCCCCCGTTCCAGCAACGACACCTCGACGGCCGCCACCTTGAAGAGCGGCTGCTTCGACACGGGATCCCACATCGTCTCGGTCAGCTCGTTGGCCGCGGTCCCCGTGGGTCCGGCGCCGTCGCCCTCGGGTCCGAGCCGGTCCCAGTCGCCGTAGTGGAACGGCACGAACACGACGCCGGGTCGGATACCCGACACGCGGACGGGCGCCTCGATCGCACCCCGGGCGGACTCGACGCGGACGAGGTCGCCCTCGCGCACGTCCATCGACGCGGCGTCGGCCGCACTGAGCTCCACCCAGACCGCCGGCGCCGCTCGATCCAGCTGTGGCGCCCGGGCCGTCTTGGTGCGGGTGTGGAAGTGGTACACCGTGCGGCCCGTCGTCAGCACGAACGGCCGGTCGTCATCCGGCTGCTCCGGCGGCGGGCGGTAGGCGTCGGCGCGCAGGAAGGCCCGGCGGCCCGGCTCCTTCGCCCGGTAGGTCGTGGCGTCGACCGCCGCGCCCGACGCGAGGTCGTGCCCGTAGGTCTCGCAATAGGCCGGATCGGTGTTGAACCGCCCGTCGACGTACAGCCGCTCGGTGCCACCCGGGGCGTCCTCCGTGCAGGGCCACTGGATGCCGGAGCTGTCACGGAGCAGGTCGTAGGTCATCGCGGAGTAGTCGCACGGTCGACCCTTCGAACAGGCCTTCCAGGCCTCGAACGCCGACTCCGGATCGGTCCACCAGACGAGCGACTCCCCGTCGCGGTCGCGCAGGTCCATCCGCCTCGCGAAGTCGAGGAAGATGTCGAGGTCGGCGCGCGCCTCGCCCGGAGGGTCGACGGCCTTCTCCGACAGGTGCACGGTGCGATCGACGTTCGTGAACGTGCCCGTCTTCTCGCCCCACGTCGCCGCCGGCAGCACGACGTCCGCCAACGCCGCGGTCTCGGTCATGAAGAGGTCCTGGACGACGACGAACAGCCCCCGCTGTTCGAGGATGCGACGGATCCGTGGCAGGTCGGGCAGCGACACGGCCGGGTTCGTGGCGGAGATCCACAGGAAGGTGATCGAGCCCTGCTCGGCGTAGCGCCAGATCTGCATGGCGTGGGTGGGCGGCGCCCAGTGCGGGATCACCATCCGGTCGACGTTCCAGAGATGGGCCAGCTCGTCGATGTGGTCGGCGTCGTCCCAGCTGCGCATCCCGGGCAGATCGCCGTCGGCGCCGGTCTCCCGGGTGTTCTGGGCGGTGGGCTGACCGTTCATCTGCAGCACGCCGGCGCCGGGGCGGCCGATCATCCCCCGCAGCAGGTGGAGGTTGTTGACCTGGCAGGCCGCAGCCGTCGCCTGGTGGGACTGGTAGAAGCCCTGCAGGACCGTCGACAGCAGGCGCTCGCACGTGCCCACCAGCTCGGCCGCGGCCTCGATGGCGGCCTCCTCCACGCCGCAGATCGCCGCCACGCGCGGGAGGCGGTACGGCTCGACGGTCTGCTGCAGCTCCTCGAGCCCCAGTGTGTGCGATTCGACGTACTCACGGTCCCACCAGCCCGGTGGAGCAGCTCTCGCAGGAGACCGTTCATCAGCGCCTGGTTGGTCCCGCTCCGGACCGGCAGGTGGACATCGGCCTCCCGGGTGACCGCGGTCGACCTCGGGTCCACCGCGAGGAGGCGGGGCGGATCGGGACCGCGGCGGCGATCGAGCATGCGGGCCCAGAGGGTCGTCTGCGTCTCGGCGACGTTGTGGCCCCACAGCGCGAGCGCGTCGCACTGGTCCACGTCGGTGTAGGACCCGGGCTGCCCGTCGGTGCCGAACGACTCCTTCAGCGCCGCGGCCGCGGTCGCGGTGCAGAGGCGCGTGTTGCCGTCCATGTGCGGCGTGCCGATCCCGGCCTTCCCGATGACGGCGAGCGTGTAGTACTCCTCGAGGAAGAGCTGGCCCGACGTGTAGAAGCCGAAGTGGCCCCAACCCCCCGGACCCGATCCCAGCAGGTCGCGCGCGCGGTCGACGACCCGACCCATGGCCGTGTCCCAGTCGGCCTCCACCAACCGGCCGCCCTCCCGGACGAGCGGCCTGGTCAGGCGCTGATCGCTCTCTTTGGCCTGCCACCCGTAGAGGTCCTTCGGGTCGACCCGACCGTGGTTGACCCGGTCGACCGCCCGCCCGCGCACGCCGACCATCCGACCGTCACGGACCGCGATGTCGAGACCGTCGCCGTTGGAGTGCAGGATCGACGCCGTTGGGACCCATCGGTCGACGTCCTCCTCGCCGACGCCCGCGGCGAGGAACTGGTCGACCCGCACGGGCCACGGCGAGTCGCCGACCGCGGCGGGCGGGTCACCGGGCGAGTACGGGGTCCGCGGCCCCCACGGGTCCGCGATGCGGTCGACGTGCTGGGTCACGGCCACCTCCTGGCTCCGGCGCCCGAGCCCTACCCAGCCGATCCGGAGTCGTGCGCGAGACGTCGCCGGGACGCGGTGGAGCCGGCCGGCGCGGTTCAGCCCTCGGCGATGACCAGCCGGTAGCCGTAGTCGGCCTCGGAGCGCTCCAGGAGATGACCGTGACGCCGGTGCCACGTGCCGTCGGCGAGGTCCGCTGCGAGCGAGGCGACGCCGCGGGCGACCACGTCGTCGGGCAGGAGCGCCAGGACCGACATCGATCGCTGCACGCCGGGGTCGAGGTACGCCTCGGGACGACGCCAGTACGCGGCGGCGACGCCGTCGGAGCAGTCGGCCGGGATCCACATCGTCTGCACGTCGAGGAGCCGGAGGTGCCGCCCCACCTCCT
>JAEXGP010000206.1 GCA_023450775.1 Actinomycetes bacterium
CGACGGTACCGGGGCCGGAGCCCGCCTCCGCGCACGTCGCGTCCCCGTCCTGAGCGCCGTCACCGCCGCACCGCCGCCGGCCCCGCTACGCTGCGCGCCGACCGTCTGAGCGGCGGGGAGATCATCGACACAAGGGGGGCGTCGTGCCCAAGTACCAGTTCCTCACGCCGGAGTGGATCGAGGAGGCCAAGCGCATCCGCGAGCAGTTCGACACCGACGGCGCCGCGCCCGCACACTCCGTGCGGATGAACCAGGTCATCACCGAGGTGCCCTTCGGCGACGGCACCGTCAACGCCCACATGGACACCTCCAGCGGCGAGATCGAGATGGACCTCGGCCACCTCGAGAACCCCGACCTGACCGTGACGCTGGACTACGCCACCGCCAAGGCGATCCTCGTCGACGGCAACCCGCAGGCCGGCATGCAGGCCTTCATGGCCGGCAAGGTGAAGGTCCAGGGCGACATGACCAAGCTGATGGCCATGCAGCAGCCGGGCGGTGCGCAGGACGACACCGCCGCCAAGGTGGCCGCCGCCATCCAGGAGATCACCGAGTAGGCACTCGGCGCCTCCCGATCGACGTCGCCGGCCCGCCCCTGGGGGCGGGCCGGTGCGCGCCAGGGCTCAGGCGGGCGCCATCGCTCCGCTCAATGTGCGGCGGTCGCCCGGCATGAAGAACGCCAGGACCAGGCCGATGCCGGTGACCACGGCGCCCAGTCCGTAGGCGACGGCGTACGACCGGCCGAGCGAGTCGGCGTCGCGGGCGACGAGCTCGATGGCCTCGAGCACGTTCATCCCCAGAGTGGTGCCGACCTGCGACACGAGCTGCTGGGTGGCGCCGGCGATGCCCAGGTCCGCGTTCTCCACGGAGTTCGCCACCGACGCGGCGATGCCGGGCTGCGCCGCACCCACCCCGATGCCCGACAGCGTCAGGGCCAGGACCACCACCGCGGTCGCCGGGTCGTCGGCCACCAGCGCGAACACGGCCATCGACAGCGTGAGCGACGCCGTACCGGCGAGGATCGTCGACCGGGTGGACACGCGCCCGACCAGGTAGCCGGCGAGCGGACCGGCGATGGCGAAGGTCAGCGGGCGCGGGACCATGATCAGCGCGACCACATCGGCGTCGAGGCCCCGTACCTCCTCCATCAGCAGCGGGGTCAGGATGAACCCGCCCATGTAGCCGAACTGCATGAAGAACGACACGCCGACGGGCACCGCGAAGCTCCGCCGGGTGAACCAGTGCAGCGGGATCAGCGGGTGCTCGGTCCGGCGCTCCTCGCGGACGAAGGCGGCGAGGCCGAGCGGCACCAGTGCGAAGCACGCCAGCACCCACGGGTTGCCGAGGCCCCACGCCGCGGCCCGGTCGATGCCGAGCAGCAGCCCGGCGAGCGTGACCGTCAGCCAGAGCTGTCCCCGGAGGTCGAAGTGCACGTTGCGGCGCTTGCCGGTCTCGGGCAGGACGAAGTATGAGACGAGCGTCGCGGTGGCGAGCAGCGGGGCCTGCACCGCGAAGATCACCCGCCAACCGAAGGCCTCCACGAGCGGGCCGCCCGCGACGAGGCCGACCACGGGTCCGCCGGCCACGACGAGCGACCAGAAGCCGAGCGCCCGCGACCGCCGCTCGGGGCTGAACATGCGGTTGATGAGCGCGAGCGAGCTCGGCCCGGTGGCGGCACCGATCGTGGCGCCGAGCACGCGGAACGCGATCAGGGACGGACCGGACCACGCCAGCGCGGTGAGCGCCACGAACACCGTCGCGCCCGCCATGCCGATCAGGTAGACCCGCCGGTGCCCGTGCAGGTCGCCGAGCTTGCCCGCCGTCGTCCCGGTGAGGGCGACCGCGATCGTCGGGCCCGAGATCAGCCAGACGAGCGACTCGACCGACGCGCCCAGGTCCTCGGCGATCGTCGGTCGGCTGACGGCCAGGATCGTGATCGTGCTCGACACCCAGAAGGCGCCGAACAGCACCGTCCAGGTGACCAGCCATGCGTTGCGGCTCCCGGGCCGTCCGGGGCGCTCGCCCTCGGCTCGCGGGCGTCCCCGGCGCAGCAGCATGGACCACGGGACGACCGCCTCCTCGTCGACGCCGGGAGCCTCGACCGCCACGTCCGTGATCGGGTCGTGGGTGTCGGCGCCGTCGTCGAACCCGGCCGGATCCGGGCCGTCCGGGCCGCCGTCACCGGGCGACCCGTCGGGGATCGAGGCACCGGGAGGACGGGGAGACATGGCCTGGCGAACCTAGTCCTCCCGCCACGGCGGAGCAGACGCGCAACGCCGGATCGGTTGGGGTGGCCGCCACTCGCGGCGGCTGGGGAACACCACGTACGGCTGACCACCCCAACGGATCCGGCGTTGACGCTCAACGTAAACGCCCCGACGCGGCAAGTGGTGGATCTCGGGCAAGGAATGTGACCCCGAGGGGCCTCCGCCGACACACGACCGCAACGCGACCGCAGCACTCTTCGTGCCCGCTGCCGCCGGCGTCCAGACCTGCCCGCACGGTGCCGGCCGGACGGGCGGTCAGCGACGGTCAGCTGCGGGTGAAGATGCGCACGGGCGAACCCCGAGGGTGCGACTCGCCGGCCGGCGGATCGGTCGCCAGGACCGTGCCCGACGGCGACCCCTCGATGCCCGACACCCCGAACCCCGCGGCCTGCAGCGCGGCGGCCGCCGCGGTGCCGGTGATGCCGGTCACCGGCGGCACGACGATCGGTGCCGGGCCCTTGGACACGGTCAGCACGACCGCCGTGTCCCGCGGGACGCTCGTGCCCGGCGGCGTCCCCGCCGAGATCACGATGCCGGCCGGGACCGACTCGTCGAAGACCTGCTGCTCCTCGGCGGTCAGCTGGACCGACGCCAGACGGGCCTTGGCGTCCGAGACCGGGACCCCGGTGAGCCCGTCGGGCACCGTGCGCGGCGCCGGGCCCGTGGACACCACGAGCGCCAGCTCGGTGCCCCTCGGGACGGTGCCGTCCGCGGCGGGCGCCTCCTGACCCGGCGCGGGCCCGGCCGACACGACCGATCCGGCGGGTACCGCCTCGTCGTTGGCCGTGGTGCCGGGGCCGACGCTCAGGCCCGCCGCCTCGATCTCGGCACGGGCCTGGTCCTCGGGCTTGCCGACCACGTCGGGGACCGCCACGAGCGTGGGGCCGAGCGAGACCGTCACCTCGAGCGTGCTGCCCTCGGCGAGGCCGGTCCCGGCGGCGGGCGCCTGCTCGACCACCTCGCCGGGGCGGGTGTCGTCGACGCGGACGACGGTGTCGTCGTCGAGCGTCCACCCGTTGTCCTTGGCGAGCGCCCGGACCTCGCCGATGTCCGTGCCGACCAGGTCGGGCACGTCGTGGACCGGCACGCGGATGAGGAACCACCACGCCGCGGCACCGCCGAGCACCGCGATCGCGGCCAGCGCCAGCAGCAGCCGCCGGGGCCACCTCCGACGTGGCTGCGGTGCGGCCGGCGCGACCGGCACCACGGTGGTGGGCCGGTCCTCGTCGTCCCCGTCGTCGGACGCGACCGGGACGAACGGCTCCACGCGCCCGAACGACGCCGGGCGGGACGCGGCGAGGAGGTGGTGCTCCTCGGCGACCACGATCGGGGTGCGCTCGAGGACGATCGGCTCGTCGTCCGCGCCGTCCGGCCGGGTCCGGTCGGGCGCGATCCCGTCGGGTGACGGCGCGCCGCCGTCCCGTGCGCCGGCGCCGTCGGCGCCGTCGGCGTCGTCGTGCGCCCCGGGGTCGGCGTGGTCGCTCAGCACCGCCACCGGGCCGAGGCCCCCGATCCCCTCGACCAACCGGAGCTCGGCGGTGATCTGCGCCTCGTCGAGCGTGGCCACCAGCGGCAACGGCTCGGGGCGGGGCATCGACTCCGCCGCGGCCATGAGCGAGATCTCCAGCTCGTCGGCGTCGGGGCGCTCGTCGGGGTCCAGGCGGCCGGCGCGGGCCAGCGGGCCGCGCAACCCGGCCAGCTCCGCCGGGACGTCCAGGTCCGACTGCGTCCGCAGGGCGAGCGTGCCGGTGGTGGTGTCGGCGGCGAACGGCACCTGGCCGGTCACGCACTCCACCATCACCAGGGCGAGGCTGTAGACGTCGGAGCGTCCGTCGAGGCGGCGGCCCATCGCCTGCTCGGGCGACGCGTAGCGGGCGGTGCCGAGCATCGTGCCGGTCGGCTCGGTCCACGCCGCCTCGGCCAGCGCCCGGGCCAGCCCGAAGTCGGCGAGCCGCAGCCGGCCTTCGGTGTCGAACAGCAGGTTCCCGGGCTTCACGTCCCGGTGGATCAGGCCGCGACGGTGGGCGTGGCCGAGCGCCCGGGCCGTGTCGAGGCCCACGATCAGGGCCTGGCTCGGGCTCAGCGGGCGGCCCCGATCGAGGATCCGGCGCAGGCTGCCGCCGCCGAGGTACTCGGTGACGAGGTAGGGCACGACGCCCTCGTCGGTCTCGTCCTCGCCCCAGTCGTAGACGGCCACGATGTTGGGGTGGCTCAGGGCACCGGCGGCCCGGGCCTCGGCCCGGAACCGGCGCAGGAACGAGTCGTCGGCGGCCAGCGCGGCGTGCAGGAGCTTGACCGCCACGCGGCGTCGGAGCTGGGTGTCGACCGCCAGGAAGACGCGGGACGAGGTCCCGATCCCGATCGGCGCCACCAGGCGGTACCGCCCGCCCAGCTCGCGCCCGATCTCCGCGCTGCTGAGGTGGGAGGTCGACACGACCTCTGGATGGTACCGCCCGCACCGGGCCGGTCCGGGGAGCCTCCCGGGGCCCGCCGTGAGCCGGCGGGCCCGACCGAGTAGAACGGACGACCTGATGACCGACGAGCAGCTCGCCATCGAGACCGGCGCCGGACCCGGCCCCCGCAAGCGGCAGCGGCGAGAGCTGCCCGACCGCTGGGCCTACACGATCATGGCCGTGCTGGTGATCGGCGCCCTGGCCGGGATCGTGGTGGCGGTCATGGTCGCCAGCACCGGAGGCGACCGCACGTCCGAGACGCTGCCCGAGTACGTCGACCGCCTGATCCCGGCCTCCGGCAGCGAGATCCTGAGCCAGGCCACGATCGGCATCGACATCGCCGCCGGCTACGACGCCTACCTGATCGTCGACGGCAAGGAGATCAAGACGCCGGCCGACGGCCTGGTCAAGCAGCTGGGCACCGGCCTGGTGCAGTTCACGCCCGGCGAGGGCCGGCCGGTCACGTCGCTGCCGAGCGGTCGCAACTGCGTGACCGCCATGGTGTGGGAGGCCGTCGACGGTGAGCGGACGGCCAAGCCCACCAACTGGTGCTTCGACGTCACCTGACCCCGGCGTGCACGCCGGGCTAGCGCCCGACGATCGAGCGCAGCTCCGACAGCGCCGCGGGCACGTCGGTGCGGTGCGGCCCGATCAGCACCGCCTGCATGCCGACGGCACGGGCGCCCTCGACGTTGCCGGCGGCGTCGTCGATGAACACGGCTTCGGACGCGCTCACGCCCAGTCGGGACAGCGACAGCTCGTAGATCCTGGCGTCGGGCTTGCGCAGCCCGACCGCGGACGAGTCGACGACGTCGTCGAACAGCTCGTCGAGCGGGAGCAGCGGGCGCCAGAACGTCTCGAACTCCTTGGCGTTGTTGGTGAGCAGGCCGGTGGCGAGGCCGGCCTGGCGCAGCTCCCGGCAGTACTCCACGAGCTCGTGGCGGATCTCGCTGCCCGACAGCTCGGCCAGGAGCGTGAACGGGTCGATCTCGGGGCCGCCGTCGACGACCGACGCGGCGACGATCTCGTCCCGTGCCGCGGTGACCGAGATCTCGCCGCGCTCGAGGCGGTGCCACGGGTGGTCGGTGTCCTGGTCGTAGGGGCCGAACACGACGTGGAGCAGGTGCTCGGGGTCCAGACCCCGCTGCTCGGCCGCGTTGACGAGCGCGTCGAACGGCGAGTCGATGAAGACACCCCCGAAGTCGAAGATCACCGCACGGGTGGTCATGCGTCGGCCCCCTCGGGCAGCTCGCCGGTCTGGAGCAACGACTCGAACCCTGCGGCGTCGACCATGGGCACACCCAGCGTCTCGGCCTTGGTCACCTTGGAGGCACCGGGCTCCTCGCCGACGACCACCGCGAACGTCTTCTTGGAGACGCTGCCCGGCGACTTGCCGCCCCGGGCCTTGATCGCCGCCTCCGCCTCCTCGCGGGAGTAGCCGGGCACCGTGCCGGTGACGACCACGCTCTTGCCGGCGAGCGTCTGCGGGAGCACCGATCGCTCGGGCCCCTCGGTGTTGACGCCGGCGGCGATGAGCCGCTCGACCAGCTCGCGGTTGGCCGGGTCCTGGAAGAACGCGTGGACCGACGCGGCGACGATCGGTCCGGCGCCGTCGACCGCGGCGATGTCGTCCACCGAGGCGTCCATGATCGCCTGCAGGCTGCCGAGACCTTCGGCCAGCGCCTCTCCCCCGGCCTGACCCAGGTGCACGATGTTGAGACCGAACAGCAGGTTGGCGAGCGGTCGCTGCTTGGACGCCTCGACCGCGTAGCGCAGGTTGCGGACCGAGGTCTCGCCGTAGCGGGGCAGCTCGAGGATGCGGTCGTAGTCGAGCGAGTAGATGTCGGCGACGTCGCGCAGGAGGCCGAGCTCGAGGAACAGCTGCACCTGCTGCTCCCCCAGGCCCTCGATGTCCATGGCGCCCCGCGAACCGAAGTGGGTGATGCGGGCGAGGCGCTTCTGCGGGCAGTCGGGGTTGACGCAGCGGGTCTGCGCCTCGCCCTCCTCCCGCACGAGCCGCGAACCGCACGACGGGCACTCCTTGGGGAACTCCCATTCGGGGAGGCCCTCGGGACGCAGCTCCAGGACCGGGCCGACGACCTCGGGGATGACGTCGCCGGCCTTGCGCACGATCACCGTGTCGCCGGGGCGGACGTCCTTGACCTTGACCTGGTCCTCGTTGTGCAGCGTGGCCAGGCCGACCGTGGAGCCGCCGACGAAGACGGGCTCGAGCACCGCGAACGGCGTGGCCTTGCCCGTGCGGCCGATGGACACCTGGATGTCCTCGAGCGTGGTCGTGCGCTCCTCGGGCGGCAGCTTGTAGGCGATCGCCCACCGCGGCGCCTTGGACGTGGTGCCGAGCGCCGCCTGCACCGCCAGGTCATCGACCTTCACCACCACGCCGTCGATCTCGTACGGCAGGTCGTGGCGGTGCTCCACCCAGTGGGCGCAGAAGTCGTAGACGTCGTCGAGCGAGTCGAACACCTTGGTCTCGGGGTTCACCGGCAGGCCGAGCTCCCGGAGCCACTCCAGCGCGCCCGAGTGCGTGGGCGGCGCGTCCGCCCCCACGATCTCGCCGAGCTGGTAGCACCAGAACGACAGCCCCCGGGACGCCGTGACCGACGCGTCCTTCTGGCGCAGCGATCCCGCTCCGGCGTTTCGGGGGTTCACGGGCACCGGACGGCCCTTGCGGCCCGCGGCCTCGGCCGCCTCGTTCTCCGCGATCGTCTGCGCCTGCAGCCGATGGAACGCCTCGATGGGCAGGTACACCTCGCCACGGGCTTCGAGCACCTTCGGCGCGCCATCGGCCAGCCGGTCGGGGATGTCCGCGATGGTGGCCACGTTGGCCGTGACGTCCTCGCCGGTGCGGCCGTCGCCGCGGGTGGCGGCCTGCACGAACCGGCCGTCCTCGTAGCGCAGGGACATGGCCAGGCCGTCGATCTTGAGCTCGCACACGTAGCGCACCGTGCCGTCGAGCCCCAGCGACGCCAGCTTGCGCGCCGTGCGGTCGCCCCAGCCCCGCAGCTCGTCGAAGTCCATCGCGTTGTCGAGCGACATCATCCGCACCGCGTGGGTGACCGGCGCGAACTGGGCCGACGTGGGACCGCCCACCTGCTGGGTGGGGCTGTCGGGGGTGATCAGGTCGGGGTGGAGCGCCTCGAGCTCCTGCAGCTCCCGGACGAGCAGGTCGTAGTCGGCGTCGGGGATCGTCGGCGCGTCGAGCTCGTAGTAGCTGCGGTTGTGCGCACGGATCTGCTCACGGAGCTCGTCGATGCGACCGGCCGGATCCATCTCGGCGATCGCGTCGTCGGGCGGGGTCTCCTCCGCCGGGGCGGCGTCCTTCGCTGCGGCCACGGCGGCACCCTACCCGTGGGGGCCGACGGTCCCGGCCGTCAGGCGCCGAGGGAGAGTCGGGCCGCCACGGCCTGGTGCCCGACCCGCTCGGCCACGCCCACGGTGAGCTCCATGACCAGCTCCGCCTGCGAGGGCCCGAAGTGGCCCAGGCCGTCGGCCGGAGAGAACGACGAGCGGAGCCGCAGCAGCATCGGGTCGACGCCCTCGGCGACCATCGAGGTCCACAGCCCGACCAGGCGCCGCCAGTGCGGATCCGTCGAGGAGCCCATCGGACGATCGACCGGCACGGCGCCCCAGCAGAGCCGCCCGCCCCGCTCGAGGAGGTCGCCGAACAGCGGCGCCCAGCCCAGGATGGAGCGGTCGACGGGCACGCACACGAGCGAGGCGCCGGAGCCGACGACCGTGGGCCAGTCGCACGGACCCGGGACGTGCACGCCGATCAGCAGCGAGTCGGCCGGAGCGACCCGGTCGAGCG
>JAEXGP010000241.1 GCA_023450775.1 Actinomycetes bacterium
GTCCTGGTCGGGATGCGGCGCCCGGACACGCCGGAGGCGTCGTGGGCCCCCTCTGGGGGGCCCTCGGCGGTCTTCACGGACGACCCGTCGGGGTCGCGGCGGTCAGGGCCGTCACCGGCTCTGCAGCGCCTCGATCAGCTTGGGCAGGACCTTGTGCACGTCGCCGACGATGCCGAGGTCGGCCACCGAGAAGATCGGGGCCTCGGCGTCCTTGTTGATGGCGATGATGTACTTGGAGCCCTTCATGCCCACCAGGTGCTGCGTGGCACCCGAGATGCCGGCGGCGATGTACACGTTCGGCTTCACGACCTTGCCGGTCTGACCCACCTGGTAGGAGTAGGGCACCCAGCCGGCGTCGACGATGGCGCGGGACGCGCCCGGCGCGGCGCCGAGCTGCTTGGCCAGGGTCTCGATGAGCTCGAACTTCTCCTGCTCGCCCAGGCCACGACCGCCGGACACCACGATGTCGGCGTCGTCCAGGCTCGGGCCCGTCTTCTCCTCGACGAAGCGGTTCGTGACGACGGCGGTGCCGGTGGCACCGGTGTCGGGCACGGTCAGCTCCTCGACCGGAGCGGCGCCGCCACCGGTCTCCTCGGCGGCGAACGACTTGGGCCGCACCAGGAAGATCTTGACCTTGTCGCCGGTGAAGGCGGTGGTCACGTCGGTGGTGCCGCCGAAGATCGGCTCCACGCCGGCGACGGAGTCGCCGCTCGCCACCAGGTTGGTCACGTTGGTGATGACCGGGGCGTCGAGCTTCACCGACAGGCGACCGGCCACGTCGCGGCCGTCGTAGCTGGTGGCGAACAGGATGGCGTCGGGGCCGTTCCCGGCCTCGACCGCGGCGGCGATGGCGGCGGCCACCGGCACGCCGACCAGCTTGCCGTCGGTGCCACCGACGTTCAGGACCTTGCTGGCGCCGTTGGCGCCGGCGGGACCGGCCAGGTCGGCACCGGAGGTGGTGACCACCTCGACGGTGTCGGCCAGCTCGCGGGCCTTGGCCAGCAGTTCGAGGGTGGTGTTGGAGACGTTGCCGTCAGCGGCCTCGCCGAACACCCAGATCTTGGACAGAGCCATGTTCTCGTCTCTCTTCTCGTTCGCAGTCAGGTGGTCCAGCGGCCCGGTCAGATGACCTTGAGCTCGGCCAGGAAGTCGACGATCTTCTGGAAGCCCTCGCCGTCGTCCTCGACGATCGTGCCGGCCTCGCGGGCCTCGGCCTGGGCGATCTCGGTGATCTCCTGGCCGGCGCCGGCCCAGCCGACCTGGGAGGCGTCGATGCCGAGGTCGGCGACCGTGACCTCGTCGACGGGCTTCGACTTGGCGGCCATGATGCCCTTGAACGACGGGTAGCGGGGCTCGACCACGCCGGCGGTCACGGACACGACGGCGGGCAGCGGCACCTCGACGTCGTCGTAGCCCGCCTCGGTCTGGCGCTGCACCTTGGCGGTGCCGCCGTCGATGGCGATCTCCTTGGCGAAGGTGACCGACGGCAGGCCGAGGAGCTCGGCGATCTGCTCGGGCACGACGCCGGTGTAGCCGTCGGACGACTCGGTGGCGGTCAGGATGAGGTCCGCATCGCCGGCCCGGCCGATGGCCTTGGCGAGCACCTTGGAGGTGCCCAGGGCGTCGGAGCCCTTCAGCGCGTCGTCCGAGACGAGCACGGCCTTGGCGGCGCCCATGGCCAGGGCGGTGCGAAGACCGCTGACCTCGCTGTTGGGGGCCATGGACACGAGCGTCACCTCACCGCCGCCGGCGGCGTCGACGAGCTGCAGCGCCATCTCGACGCCGTAGCTGTCGGACTCGTCCAGGATCAGCTTCCCGTCCCGCTTGAGGGTCTTGGTCTCGGGATCCAGCGCGCCCGGCTCCGCCGGATCGGGGATCTGCTTCACGCACACGACGACGTTCATGCGCCGAAGTCTGCCCTGCCCCCGATCGCCGTCACAAAATCCGCATGGAGCCACTGCGTGATCTCCTCGGCCGGCACCGGCTGGGAGAAGAGGAAGCCCTGGGCCATGTGGCAGCCGAGCTCGCGGACCGTGCGCAGGTGCCGCTCGGTCTCCACGCCTTCGGCGACCACCTTCAGACCGGTCAGCTCTGCCAGGTGCATGACCGCGGAGATCACCGCACGGTGCATGGGATCGGTCGCGGCGCTGGCGACGAACGTGCGGTCGAGCTTGATGATGTCGGGCGCGATCTCGGTCAGGCGGCTGAGGCTGGAGTGGCCGGTGCCGAAGTCGTCGACCGCGAAGCTCAGCCCGGCGCGGCGCAGGCGGGCCAGGGCGTCGAGCGAGGTGTCGAACGTGGTGACGAGCGTGCTCTCGGTGACCTCGACGACCACCTGTCCGGGCGGGAAGCCGTGTTCGTGCAGCAGCCGCACCACCCCCTCGCACACCGCGGCCTCGGCGAGCTCGCGCCCCGACAGGTTGACGGTGAGGCGCAGGTCCGGCCGGAAGCGGATCCACTCGGCGAACTCGGCGAAGGCCTGCTCGATCATGCGGTCGCCGATCGCGACGATCTGGCCCGACCGCTCGGCCACCTCGATGAAGCGCCCCGGGTCCAGCAGGCCCAGCTCCGGGTGCTGCAGCCGGACGAGGGCCTCCAGCCCCACGAGCCAGCCGGTCGCCAGGTCGACGACCGGCTGGTAGTGCACGACCACATCGCCCTCGGCGAGCGCGCGGGAGATCAGCGCCCGGACCTCCTGGTCCGGCTGGGCGTGGTCGTCGAGCCGCGGGTCGTAGATCGCCCAGCAGTCGCGACCGGTGGCCTTGGCCCGGTACATGGCCCGATCCGCACGTCGCAGCAGCTGCTCGGCGTCGACCGGCTCGTCGGCCCGGCGGTCCACGCTGACCAGGCCCATGCTCATGGAGATGGCGACCTCGCGGTCGACGATCTGCAACGGCTCGCGCACCACCGAGCGGAGGCGCTCGGCGATCTGCTGGAGCTCGGTCGTGGTGGGCACGTCCTGGAGGAGGATCACGAACTCGTCGCCGCCCACGCGGGCGACGACGTCGTCCGCGCGCAGCACGCCTCGGATCCGCTCGACCAGCTGGACCAGGACGCGGTCGCCGATCTCGTGACCCAGGGAGTCGTTCACCTCCTTGAAGTTGTCGAGGTCGACGTACGCCAGCCCGGCCGGTGCATCCGGGGTGGGGGCCGGGCGGCCGCCGGCCCGGGGCAGGCTCACGGCCAGGTCCGGCGACTGGAGCAGCTCGAACAGCGCGTAGCGGTTGGCGCACCCGGTCAGCGGGTCGACGCGGGCGATGTGGTGCAGCTCGTCGACCGACCGACGGTGCGTGGTCATGTCGACCACGGCGATGATCAGGCCGTCGACGCTGCCGTCGGGTCCCTGCACGCCCACCGCGGTGCCGTGGACGTACAGCGAGGTCCCGTCGGCCCGCTGCAGCTCGAGCTCCGCCTCGATCGGCTCGCCGGTCATCCGGCTGACCTCCCATCGGGGGCCGAAGTCCGCGAGCACGCGCTCGTCGAAGGCCCGCCGCCACCCGCTGCCGAGCGCCTCGTCGACGCCCTGGCCCGACATCGCCGTCCAACGGTCGTTGGCGAACGTGCACTCCGACCGGTCGTCGAGCACGAGGATGCCCATGGGGGCCGACCGGGCGAGCCGTTGGAAGCGGCCCTCGGCCGCGCGCTCCCGTTGCACCTCGATCGCGGTGATCGCCGCGCCGTGGCGGTCGACGAGCTGGCGGACCAGCTGCAGGTCGCGGTCGCCGAACGGCGGGCCGGCGGTGTCGTAGCGGACGGTGAGCACGGCTGCCGCCCGGCCGTCGGGCAGGGTCCACGGCACCGAGATCAGCGAGCGCGGCAGCCGCTCGCTGAGCTGCGATCCGGCGATGGTCGGGATGCTGGCGGCGAACGTCGCCGGGTCCACGACCTCGATCACGAGCGGCGCGCCGGAACCGATCACCGTGGTCAGCGGGCCGTCCGGGCTCGCCGGCAGTCCACCGGCGAACGCCCGGCGCACGTTGTCCGCGTCGGCCTGCTGCACGGCGTCGGTCGCGACGCACCACAGCCGGCCCTGCTCGGCGGTGGCGATCAGCGCGCCGTCGCCGACCACATGGCCGAGCACCTGCACCAGCGAGGCGAGCACCTCGTCGGGCTCCTGCACCCGCTGCAGGGCCGCAGTCGTGGAGTCGAGCAACCCGAGCGCCTGCGACGTGGACGCGAGCGACGCGTTCGACTCGGCGAGTTGCTGCTGGGCCCGCACCATCTCGGTGACGTCGGTGTGCAGGCCGACGAACAGGTCGGGATCGCCGTCGTCGTCGAGCGTGGCGAAGCCGCGGCTGCGCATCCAGACGATCGAGCCGTCGCGGTGGTGGTAGCGCACGAGCGCGTCGAACGGCGTGGACGGTTCGGCCAGGTGGGCACGCGCGAGCCGGCGCGTGATCTCGATGTCCTCGCTCACGACCAGTCGCAGGATCTGGTCCGACGTCAGCTCGGTCCCCGGTTCGAACCCCAGGGCCACGGCGAACCGCTCGCTGGCCCACGTCTCACCGCCGCCGTCGAGCTTGGTGATCCAGACGCCGTCGGTGGAGCCGATCTCCAGGACCCGCAGCAGCGAGCGGGCGTCCATCCGGTCGAGCAGCTGCGCGGCGAGATCCGGGCCGGACGATCCGGTCGCCGTCGGATGCGGGGTCTGTGCCATCGGTTCCTCTCCGCGCTGCGCCCCTTCCGGTTGACCCTTCGGCCGCTCCGCGGATGGACGTGAGCAATCGTTGACCCGCGCCGTCAGAAAGGGCCGTTCGCTCCATGTCGGCGCGAACGAGGTTCAGGAGCGGTCGCCGGAACGAGCGGCATCCGAGGTGGGTCCTCGGGACCGTGGCGGTGGAGACTCTCCCGCCGTGGAGGTCCTGCTGGTCGTGAACGACACCGCCTCGTCGGTGACCCCCGAGCGGCGGGACGAGGTCGAGCGGCGGCTCGCGCAGCGCCACGACGTCCGGCTGGCCACCACGACGCACCGCGGCCACGCCACCGAGCTGGCCCGCGCCGCGGTCGCCGGCGGGGTCGACTGCGTGGCGGTCCTGGGTGGCGACGGCACCCTGAACGAGGCGGCCAACGGTCTGGTGGGCACCGACTGCGTGCTCGCGCCGCTGCCGGGTGGGTCGACCAACGTCTTCGCCCGGTCGATCGGGCTGCCGAACAACCCGGTGCGGGCGGCGGAGCGGGTGAGCCTGACGCTGGAGCGTGGTCGGACGGAGCGGATCACCGTGGGAGAGCTGACAGCCTCCCGGCCCGAGGGAACGACAGCCTCCCGGCCCGAGGGATCGACAGCCTCCCGGGGCGAGGAGGTCGTCGGGGCCCGGGCGTTCCTGTGCCACGTCGGGATCGGCTGGGACGCGGTGCTGGTGGAGCGCGTGGAGCGACGCGGCCACCTCAAGCGGCACGCGACCGTTCCCCTCTACGCGTGGGCCGGGATCGAGGCCTTCTTCTCCGGCTACGACCGGCGTCACCCGCACATGGCCGTGACCGTCGCCGGGCGGACGGTGCCCGACGCGTACTTCGCGCTGGTCATGAACAGCGACCCCTACACGTTCGCCGGTCGCCGCCCGTTCCGCGTGGTGCCGTCCACGGGCCGGCACTCGGGGCTCGGGGTCGCCACGCTCACGAGCCTGGCGCTGCCGGTGTTCCTGCGCGCCGCGGCCCAGGCCCTCGGCCGTGGCGTGCGCCGGGACCGGCACGTCTGGATCGACGAGGACGTGGCCGAGATGGAGGTGGTGGCACTCGGCGCGCCGCTGCCGTTCCAGGTCGACGGCGACCACCTGGGTGCGGCGGAGCGGCTGCGGTTCCGGTCCGTCCCTGACGGGCTGTCGATCGTGGCGATGCCGGCCTGACCGACCGTCGGACCGGTCAGGCCGGGAGGGCGGCGACGAGGCGGCCGGGCGTGTTGGTCACGATCCCGTCGACGCCCAGTGCGACCAGCTCGGACCAGCGGTCCGGATCGTCGACGGTCCACGTGTTCACGACCAGACCGCGCGAGTGGCAGGCCTCGAGCAGCTCCTCGGTGACGAACGGATCCCAGGGGTGCAGCGCTTCGTGGCCGCCGTCCACCGTCAGCTCCACCGCGTCGGTCTGGGCGTTGAGGTCGAAGACCAGGTAGCCGGTCCGCATCCCGGGATCGAGCTCCTTGATCCTCGTGATCGTGGCCAGGTCGAAGCTCGACACGAGGATCTTGTCCCGCACGGCGTCGGCGAGTCCGGCGAGGACCTCGAGCGTGGCGTCCACGACCGCGGGTCCGCCCGGGCCGTCGGCCAGGTCGCCCTCGCTGTTCTTGATCTCGACGTTGACCCCCATGCCCCGGCAGGCCTCCATGGCCCCAGCCAGCTGCAGCGTCGCCTCGGGGACGTCGGCCACGGGCGTGGACCAGACCGTTCGCCCATCGCGATACCACGCATCGTGGTGGACGATGAGTGCCCCGTCGGCGGCGAGGCGGACGTCGAGCTCGACCCAGTCGGCGCCCTGCTCCCGGGCGGTGGTGAAGGCGATCGCTGTGTTCTCGGGCACATCGGCCGAGGCACCACGGTGTGCGATCACGAGAGGGCGTTGGACTGAGGACATCTTCCCGAAACTTTTCCTTTACACACAGAGTGGTCAGCTGTAGGTTCGAGCTTGTTCACGGATTCACAAGATCCCGACCCGAGCCCGGGCCGGCGGCGTACCGAGGACATTGCACGGAGCAGGCGGCTCCATTGTGCAGCGTCCCGATCAGCAGCCCGAGCTCCTGCCGGCGGGAAACCGAGATCGTGGACCCCAAGGCACCGGGGCGAGTCCCAGCACGCGCCCATGACCATCGTTACGGAGGACACCGTGGCACTCACCTCGAGCCGCAGCCTGAACCTGGCCACCGACGACTGGCGGACTGCGTCGGCCTGCAGCGACACCGACCCGTCGCTCTTCTTCCCGGTCGGCACCACCGGCCCCGCGCTCGAGCAGATCGCTGCGGCCAAGGCCGTGTGCGACACCTGCGACGCCAAGGAGCCCTGCCTCCAGTTCGCCCTCTCGACCAACCAGGACTCCGGCGTCTGGGGTGGCACCTCCGAGGAGGAGCGCCGCAAGCTGCGCCGTGCGTGGGTCGCCCGCCAGCGCAAGCAGGCCGCCGCGTCCTGAGGCTCACCGGGAGCTCAGCTCCCTGAGGCCACCCCGGAACGCCGCCCCTGGGCCGGCCTCCAGCAGATCGGATCGAACGGCCTCCCTCCGGGGAGGCCGTTCCGCGTCCGGCCTACAGGCCGACCGAGCGGCCGCCGCCGGGAGGCGGTCGGTGCGAGTCCGCCTCCACCCGGCTGACCACGGGCAGGGTGAGCTGCACCCGGTTGCCCGGACGGCGCGAGCCGGGGTCCACGGCGCTGAACTCCATGGTGCCGCCGAGCTCGTCCACGAGGCCCCGGACGATCGAGAGGCCCAGGCTGTTCGACGTCTGGGGGTCGAAGTCGTCGGGCAGGCCTGCACCGTCGTCGATGACCGCCAGCCGGAGCACGACCTGGTCGTTGGCCATGACGATCCGGATCCGCCCGCGCTCCCCCGGCACCAGCGTCCCCGGCGGGAAGGCGTGGTCCACCACGTTCTGCAGCAGCTCGGTGGTGACCACGGCCAGCGACGTGGCCTCGGGCGACGGCAGGTTCCCCGCGCCGCCCTCGATCACGAACTCGACGGGCACGTCGGGTGAGGTCAGCCCCTCCTCGACCATCCGCACGAGCGGTCGCACGATCTCGCCGAAGTCCACGTCGTCGCCGTCCTCGCGGGACAGCGTCTCGTGCACCAGCGCGATGGAGCGGATGCGGCGGACGGACTCCTCGATGGCCGACTTGGCCGACGGCTCGGTCAGCCGGCGGCCCTGCAGCCGCAGCAGCGAGGAGATCGTCTGGAGGTTGTTCTTGACCCGGTGGTGGATCTCCTTGATCGTCGCGTCCTTGGACACGAGCGCGCGGTCCCGCAGACGCATCTCGGACACGTCGCGCAGCAGCACCACCGCGCCGTCGACCCGGCCCTCGGCGATCAGCGGGATGCAGCGCAGCACCACGTTGACGTCCTCGCGCTCCACCTCCTCCACCGTCGGTCGCCCGTTGAAGTAGGCGCGGTACGTGGCCGCCGTCTCGGCCCCGAGCTCGCTCAGGTGCTCGCCCTGAAGGCGGCGCTGCACACCCAGTCGGCGGAGCGCGGAGACGGCGTTGGGTGACGCGAACGCGATCCGGCCCATCTCGTCGAGCAGCAGCACGCCGTCGCCCACGCGGGGACCGCCGGTGGCGATGACCTCCTCGTCGGCGAACGGGAACACGCCGTCGGCCACCATCCGGCCCAGCCGTCGGAACACGCCCAGGTACACGCTGGCCAGGTCGCTGACATCACGGGCGCCCTCGAGCGAGGCCTCCCGCGCCAGCACGGCGATGATGCGGCCCTCGAAGCGGACCGGGATCGCGGTGATGCGGATGCGCTCCCCGAGCCACGGGCTGTCGACCACGTCCTCGGCGATCTCGCCCGTCGCCATCGCCTGCGCGATCAGCGGGCGCTGGGTGGAGCTCATGGCCCGCCCGACCACGTCCTCGGCGAACAGCGTCTGGCCCGTGTTGGGGCGGACCTGGTTCACGACCAGGAAGCGGTTGAGGCCGGCGTCGTGGGACGGCAGGGCCACGTAGAGCAGCAGGTCGGCGAACGCGAAGTCGGCGAGCATCCCCCAGCCGGCGACCAGCCGCTTGAGGTGCCGCGACGCATCGGCCTCGACCGGCGGCACGACGAGCGCGACGTGCTCGGCGGTGAAGCTCGTCTCGTCGTCGTCGAGCTCGATCTCCTTGGCGGCGGCCAGGTCGCCGCGGAGCGGCGGTCCCGGGAATCGGGGTGGGCCGCCGGCCACGGCGTCGTCAGCGTCGTCCACGGGACGGATCCTCCACGGCGGTCGATGCCACCGGACTCAGCTCCACAGGCGGTCGCCCAGGCGGAGCAGCCCGCCGAGCGAGTGGATGTCGTCGTCGAAGTACGGGACGGTGGCGGTCAGCTTGGGGATCTCGGACAGCTCGGTCCGCTGCTCGGCCTCCCGCCGGGCCACCACCTGGTAGTTGAGGAAGCTCTCCCCCACCTCGCCGAGCACCCGGGCCAGCGTGCCGGCGTCGTCGGCCGGCGGGCCGATCGTCGGGCCCACGTCGGCGGCCACCTCGGCACCCTGGTGGGCGAGCGTCCGAGCGACCGAGGTGCCGGCACGGTCCAGGAAGAGCTCGGGGAGCACCTTGTTCAGCACGAGGGCGCCCACGTGGTAGCCGCGCTCGCCGAGCAGCTTCAGGAAGAACTCCGCCTCCCGCGCCGGCGCGACCTCGAGCGTGGACACGACGATGAACGTGGTCTGCGGCCCGCCGAGCAGCGTGGTCACGGCGCGGGCCCGCTCCACGAACCCGTCGTACATGGTCTGGAAGAGCATGAAGAACTCCGCGATGTCCTCCAGGAACTGCGTGCCGAGGATGCGGTCCGCCACCGAGTAGAAGGGCTTGGAGGCGAAGCTGACCAGGCGGGACCGGTACGGCGTGATCAGCCACCGCAGCAGGCGCGAGGAGAAGAAGTCGGCCATGCGGTCGGGGGCGTCCAGGAAGTCGACCGCGTTCCTGGTGGGCGGCGTGTCGACGACGATCAGGTCGTAGCGGCCCGAGGTGTGGATCTCGTAGAGGCGCTCCATGGCCACGTAGTCGTGGCTCTGGACGAACTTGCCGGTGATGTTCTGGTACAGCGGGTTGACCAGGATGGCGTCGCGGGTGGCGGCGTCGGGCGCGTGCAGCCGCACCAGGTCGTCCCAGCTCTGCTTGGTGTCGAGCATGGCGGCCCAGAGCTCGCCCTCGGGACGCGCGCCGGCCGCCGCGAACGCCTCGTCGGGCACGCGGGTCTCCACGTTGCCGAACCGCTCCAGGCCCAGCGCGTTGGCCAGGCGCTTGGCGGGGTCGACCGTGAGCACCAGGACCTTCCCGCCCAGGTGGGTGGCGGCCGTCGCGGCGATGGCCGCCGCGGTCGTCGTCTTGCCGACGCCGCCGGAGCCGGTCGAGACCACGACTTCCTTGGCGGAGCACAGCTGCTCGATCGACGCGAGCTGCTCGTGGGTGGGGGCGTCGGAGCGCGCCATCAGAACCCGAGCTCCTCGCCCAGGGCCTCGGCGATGCGTGCGGTGGCCCGCACGCCGTGGGAGCGGTGGAACAGGAACGGCAGGTACAGCACCGGCAGACCCGGCGGCAGCCCCGATCGGAGGCGGTCCAGATGCGGGACGCGGCTGCGCCGCAGGCTGACCGCGAGCTCGGCACCGTCGAGGACCGGCTCGACGCCCTCGCCGACCCGCTCCTCGAGCGCGTGCACGCCGTCGGGCTTGCGGATCCGGTCGAAGATCTCCTCCTCGGACCGGCCGAACAGCTCGGGCAGCACCCGGTTGACCACGACCGACGCGACGTCGATGTGGGTCTCGCCCTGGAGCCGTTCGATCAGCTCGAGCGTCTCGGAGACCGGCATCTCCTCGGGGACGGTCACGACCACCACGCCGGTCGTCTCGGCGTCCGTGAGGATGTCGATCATCCAGTCCGTCTGGGACCGCACGAGGCCGACCTTGACCAGGTCGTTGATGGCGACCGGCGCCGCGAGCTGGCCGACCACGTGGCCGGTCGCCGAGGCGTCGACCACGACCAGGTCGTAGTTGCGCTCACGCACCTCCCACGTGAACTTGCCGACCGTCAGCAGCTCGTTCACGCCGGGGGCCGCGTTGGCCACGAAGTCGAACGTGCGGGCGAGCGGGCCCATCTTGGCGAGCAGCGGCAGCTTCAGGTTGAGCCGCATGTACTCCTTGAGCGACTGCTCCGTGTCCATCGACATGGCGAAGAGCCGCTTGCGGACCTCGGTCGGCTCGAAGCGCAGCGGACCGACGCCCAGGAAGTCGGCCAGGTTGCCCTTCGCGTCGACCTCGCAGACGAGGGTGCGCTTGCCGCGCGACGCGGCGAGCATGGCGATGGCGCTCGCGACCGACGTCTTGCCGACGCCACCCTTGCCGGTGACGAACAGCAGCTTGCGGTCGAGCAGGCCGAGGGTGGTGCGAGCCATGGTGGATGCCTCCCCGGACCGTGTGGCGGCGCCGGGCGTCCGCCTCAGGTGGAGAACCCGAAGCTGCGGCCCTCGGACGCGCTGCCGATCTCGATGTAGGCGATCTTGGAGGACGGGACGCCGATCTCGTTGCCCTTCCGGTCGGTCAGCCACAGCACGAGCGACTCGTCCGCGAGCACGTCGTCGACCTGCTTGCGCAGGGCCTCGCGGTCGACGTCGTCGCCGAGCTGCAGGTCGATCTCCCGGGGGGAGTAGGTCACGCCGATGCGCACGTCCACTGTGTGGGGCTCCTGGTCCGATGGTGGGGCCGAGGGTCCGGCCCGATCGCAGCGCCCAGCCTACCGACCCGCCGGTCCGTGGTAGCCACGGGGCCCGTGCCCGACGATCCGTTCCTGTCGCCCCACCTCTCGGCGTTCCGCCGCGTGCCGCTGTTCGACGCGCCGACGCCGCTGCAGGCGGCGCCCCGCCTGTCGGCCGAGCTGGGTCCGGACGTGTTCGTCAAGCGGGACGACCTCACGGTGCTCGGGTTGGGCGGCAACAAGATCCGCAAGCTCGAGTACCTGCTCGGTCGAGCCCGGGCCGACGGCTGCGACACGGTCGTCACCTTCGGCGCCCTGCAGTCGAACCACGCCCGCCAGACCGCGGCGGCGTGCGTGGTGGCGGGCCTGCGCTGCGAGCTGGTCCTCACCCGGGCGGTCCCTCGGTCGGGCGAGGCGTTCGACCACGGCGGCAACGTGGCGCTGGACCACCTGTTCGGAGCGACCGTCTCCGTCGTCGACAACGACGACGAACTGATCGCCGCCGCGGTGGACGAGGTCCGGGCACGGATCGAGGCGCGCGGCGGCACGGCGAGCTGGATCCCGCCGGGGGGTTCCGACGCGGTCGGCACGCTCGGCTACGTGGCCGCGGGCATGGAGCTGGGCGACCAGATCCTGGACCTCGACCGGCCCGTCGGCGACGTCGTGGTGGCCGTGTCGACCGGCGGCACGTACGCGGGCCTGCTGACCGGGCTGCGGATCGCCGGCTCGCTCGCCAAGGTGCACGGCGTGTGCGTGTACAAGCCGGCCGACCGGACCCGCGAGGTGGTCGAGGGCCTGCTGGCCGACGTGGCCGGCCTGCTCGGCCGCCCGCCGCTGCCGGGCACCGCCGTGCACCTGGACGACTCGTTCCTGGGCGACGGCTACGGCCTGCCCGACCCGGGCACAGTGGAGGCGCTGCGGACGTTCGCCCGCACCGAGGCGCTCGTGCTCGACCCCGTCTACACCGGCAAGGCCGCGGAGGCGCTCGTCAGCTGGTCCCGCGAGCGGCGCTTCGGCACCGGCAGCGGCGTGGTGTTCGTGCACACCGGCGGCGCCCCCGGCCTGGGGGCCTACCCCGACCTCGACCTGTCCTGACGCCGCTCGTCCCGCAACACCCGTTTCGTGATGCTTTTCCGGGTGATTCCACCCGGAAAAGCATCACAGAGCGGGGATCGGGGGCCGTCACGGTCGGGTCAGCCGGAGAGGCGCTGGAACCGGCGGGCGCTCCACCAGGTCAGGACGATCGCCACGACGATCGAGCCGACGATGCCCCACACGACCGCGCTGTCGCTCCAGTCGCCGGCGAACAGGGCGCGGGAGCCGTCGAGCACGTAGGTGAGCGGGTTCACCTTGGACAGCTTCTCGAGCCACGCGGGCGCCAGGGTCATGGGCAGGAACACGCCCGACAGCAGCAGCAGCGGCAGCGAGACGCCCTGTACGAACGGGGCGAACGAGTCCTCGTCCTTGAGGATCAGGCCCATGGCGTAGGACGCCGAGGCCAGGCCCAGGCTCAGCACGCACACCGCCAGGATCGTCACGAGGACGCCGAGCCACGACGGCCGCAACCCGAACGGGATCGCCACGACCGTGAGGATCACCGCCTGGATGCCGACCGTGACCGTGTTGGACATCGCCCGTCCCATGATCAGCGACGAGCGGTGCGCCGGCGTGACGCGCTGGCGTTCGACGACGCCCTCCCGGAGCTCCTGGATGATCCCGAACCCGGCGAACCCGGCGCCGAAGATCGTGAGCTGGAGCAGCAGCCCGGGCACGAAGATGATCCACGACTCGTCGCCGCCCAGGCCGCCGCCGCTGACGTTGACCAGCAGCGGGCCGAACAGCACCAGGTAGAGGATCGGCTGCGCCAGGCCGAAGAACACCCAAACGGGGTTCCGGACGAGGCTGCGCATCTGTCGTTCGAAGATGATCCAGGTCTCGGTCAACACGGGTGCCTCCTCGGCGTCGGATCCGTTGCGGGTGGGCGGTGGGGGTGACTCACGCGGCGTCCTCCTCGCGGAGCGATCGCCCGGTGAGGGTCAGGAAGACGTCGTCGAGCGTGGGGCGACGGACCTCGACCGCGGTGAGCGGCAGGGATGCGGCGTCGAGCGCGCGCAGCAGGACGGGTACGGCGGTGTCGCCGCGGTCGACGGTCAGCACGAGCCGTTCGCCCTCGCCGCCGAGGTCCTCGATGGCGCTCGTGCGCGGCTGCAGCGCGGCGTCGGCCACCTGCTGCGCCGCCTGGAGGTCGCCCTCGACGGCCACGCTGATGACGTCGCCCGAGACCTGCGCCTTGAGCGCGTCGGGGGTGTCGTCGGCGACGATCGCACCGTGGTCCATGACCACGATCCGGTCCGCCAGGGCGTCGGCCTCGTCGAGGTAGTGGGTGGTCAGGACGATCGTGACGCCCTTCTCCTCCCGCAGGAACCGGATGTAGTCCCAGAGGTTGGCGCGGCTCTGGGGGTCGAGGCCCGTGGTCGGCTCGTCCAGGAAGACCAGGCGCGGGTCGTGCATGAGCCCGAGGGCCACGTCGAAGCGGCGGCGCTGGCCGCCCGACATCTCCGACAGGGCCCGGCGCTCGAAGCCCTCCAGGCTGAGCGACGGCAGCAGGGCCAGCATGCGCTCCTGCGCCTCGGCCTTGCCCATTCCCTGCAGCCGGCCCTGCACCACGAGCTCCTCCCCCACCACCGTGCCCGGCGCGGGGACCGCGCCGATCTGGGCGACGTAGCCGATGCGACGACGCACCTCGCGGGGGTCCCGGGCGACGTCCACGCCGGCGACCATCGCCGTGCCCGCCGTCGGTGCGAGCAGCGTGCAGAGCATGCGGAGGGTGGTGGTCTTGCCGGCGCCGTTGGGACCGAGCAGTCCGAGGATCTCGCCCTCCCGCACCTCGAAGTCGATCCCCTTCACGGCCTCGACCGGGCCGGTGCGGGTCTTGAACGTGTGGGTGAGACCCCGGACCGAGATCACCGATGGATGTTGGGCGCTCACGACGTCGGACATGCGGACGAGGTTCGCGCCCGACCCACGCATAGTCAAGCTTGATTATTTCCGGAGCTCGTCCTTCCAGCGAGCGACGGGGTGCGCCTCGCCCTCCCGCTCCTCGTCCGCGAACCAGTACCTTCCCTCCTCCAGCCGGCGTCGGAATTGCCGGCTCCACTCGATCTCCGCGCCCAGGCGGAGCGAGGTGAAGTCGACGATCTCGCGCACGTGCTCGGGGATGCCGCCGTCCTCGCCGGTGGCGCCGTCCTCGATCGACTCGCGGAGGAACCGCAGCTGCTGCACCTCGCCCTCGAGCTGCGAGATGCGCGCGCCAAGGGCGGCGATCAGCTCGCGCCGGGAGGTGAACGGCATGAGGCAGAGCGCCGGGATCAAGGGCTCCGAGCCGTGCTCGACCTTCCACCACGCCTCTCGCAGCCCGGTCTGGAACTCCTTCTCGCCCTCGCCGGTCACGCGGTAGCGCTGCTTGGGCCGCCCCGGGCCCGACGGCGGCTCGTCGTCGGCCACCGCCTCGATCAGGCCGTCCTTCTCCAGCGTGGAGATGGCCGAGTAGATCGACCCCGGCTGGACGTTGGCCCAGTCTCCGAGTCGCCAGGTCATGAGCTCTCGCCGCACGACGTAGCCGTGCACGGGCTGCGCCACCCGCATGAGACCGAGCACGAGCAGCCGGACCGGAGTCATGGGCCAAAGGCTAGTCAGATTTGACCATTTCCGGACGGCGCGGCCGCCTTCGCGGGCTACCGTCCGGCATGGCCGACGCCACCGACGGAACCGCCCTCGTCGACGAGTACCTGGCCGGCGTACCCGAGCCCCAGCGCACCACGCTGACCGCGCTCCGGGCCACGCTCCGCCGGGAGCTGCCCGACGCCGAGGAGTGCATCAAGTACGGCATGCCCGCGTTCGCGATCGACGGCCACGGCGTGGCGGGCTTCGCGTCGGCCAAGCGGCACTGCGGGTACTACCCGTTCTCGAGCTCGGTGCTCACCGCGGCCGGCGAGGCCGTCGCCGGCTACCGCACGACCAAGGGTGCGCTGCAGTTCCCGGTCGACCAGCCACTGCCGGCCGACCTGGTGCACACGCTGGTGCAGATCCGGCTCGCGGAGCTCCGCGCCTGACGATCGGCTCTGTCCTGCACGGAGGCACCGATCGGTGCCTCTGTGCATGACGAAGCGCCCGGGCCGCGGCGCCCTCGCGGTCAGATGATCTTGAGCTCGGCGTTGAAGCGCCTCGTGGGAGCGAGCTCCACGTCGACCCGCTCGGCGATCGACGCGAACGCCTGCGCCGCCTCGGAGTCGGGCTCGCTGACCGTGATCGGCGTGCCCGAGTCGCCGCCCTCGCGCAGGGCCGGCACGAGTGGGATCTGACCGAGCAGCGGCACCTGCACCTTGTCCGCCAGGGCCTGACCGCCGCCGCTGCCGAAGATCTCGTAGCGCTTGCCGTCGTCGCCCGTGAACCACGACATGTTCTCGATGACGCCCTTGAGGTCCAGGCGCACCTTCTCGGCCATGAACGCGGCGCGCTGCGCGACGGTCTGGGCCGCCGGCTGCGGCGTGGTCACCACGTACAGCTCGGCCCGCGGCAGGTACTGCGACAGCGAGATCGACACGTCGCCGGTGCCCGGCGGCAGGTCGACGACCAGGTAGTCGGGCTCGTCCCAGTAGACGTCGGTCAGGAACTGCTCGAGCGCCTTGTGCAGCATGGGCCCACGCCAGATGACGGGCTGGTCCTCCTCCACGAAGAACCCCATGGAGATCAGCCGGACGCCGTGCGCCTCGGGCGGGATGATCATCTGGTCGATCAGCACCGGCGGGCGCTCGATGCCGAGCATCCGCGGCACGGAGAAGCCCCAGACGTCGGCGTCGACGATGGCCACCGACTTGCCTCGGTTCGCCAAGGCGATCGCCAGGTTGGTGGTGACCGACGACTTGCCCACGCCGCCCTTGCCCGAGGCCACGAGCAGCACGCGGGTCTTCGACGACGGGTCGGCGAACGGGATGGCCCGGCCCTCGGAGTGGCCGTGGGTCGGCTGCGAGCCGGCGGTCGACGCGGGGTCGCCGTGCAGCTTCTGGCGGAGCACGGCGCGCTCCTCGTCGGTCATCGACGTGAACTCGAGCGCCACGCGGTCGACGCCGTCGAGGGCGATGACCGCCTCGGTGGCCCGCCGCTCGATCTCGTTCTTGAGCGGGCAGCCGGGCGTGGTCAGGGCGATGGTCAGCGCCACCGTCCCGCCGTCGACCTGCACGCCGCGCACCATGTCCAGGTCGACGATCGAGCGGTGCAGCTCGGGGTCCTGGACGGGTCGCAGCGCATCGATGACGGCGTCAGAGGTGGGGGCCATGGCCTGAGCTTCCCCGCCATCCCCCGCGGTCGGCAAGCCACCTCGACGGGGAACCCACCCCGATCGCCGTTCTGTTGCGCGATCTGCGACAAAGAGGCCGTACATCGCGCAACAGAACGGGGTCAGCCGGCCAGGGCCCGCTCGAGCGCCGTTCCGGTCGCCACCAGCAGGTCCTCCCGGTCGGGTGCGGCCACCAGCTGCAGCCCGACGGGCAGCCCGCCGACCTCGCCGCACGGCAGCGACAGCGCCGGGAACCCGACGAAGCTCCACGGGATCGCGTTGCGCGACAGCACCATGAGGAACCGGGCGAAGTCGTCGGCCGGCGGGGCGACGACGGGCGACGTCGGCATGACCAGCACGTCGTGGTCCCGGAACTGCCCGAGCAGCGCGACGGCCAGCTCACCGCGGACCCGCTGCGCGTCCAGGTAGTCGACGCCGGCGACCTCGTCCGCGCTGTCCAGCTGGTCGGCCACCTCCTCCCAGTACCGGCTCCGGTCCAGCGCCAAGGTTCGGTGCGCGGCGGCCGCCTCGACCCGGCTCACGATCAGGCCTGCGGCGTTGGCCAGCGCGAGGTCCTCGGCGTCGGGTCTCGATGCGTCGGCCACCTCGGCCGCGCCGTCGGCCGCCAACGCGTCGATCGCCGTCCGCACCACCTCCGTGAGCGCGTCGTCCGCGCCGTCGAAGCCGGCGCCCACGACCCCGAGCCGCAGCGGACCATCGGCCCTGGTCCGGTCGAGCGGTCGGACCGAGGCCAGACGGCGGCCGTCGCCCAGCAGCTGCTCGAGCACGAGCGCGGCGTCGGCCACCGAGCCGGCGATCACGCCGGCGTGGTCCATGGTCCACGCCAGGCTCACGATGCCCTCGGTGGCCACCCGGCCGTAGGTCGGCTTGAACCCGACCACGCCCGAGAGCGCGGACGGGATCCGGACGGACGCCCGCGTGTCGGTGCCGATCGACGCCAACCCCATGCCGGTGGCGACCGCCACGGCGGAGCCGCCGCTCGATCCCCCCGGGATGCGCGACGGGTCCCGTGGGTTGCGGCTCTGCGGCGAGGTCACCCCCAGCGCGAACTCGTGGGTGGCCACCTTGGCGAACACCACCGCCCCGGCGGCGCGGGCCCGGGCCACCGCCACGGCGTCGTCGTCGGGCCGGTCGAAGTAGGCGTCGGAGCCGCACCGGGTCGGCAGGCCCGACACGTCGATCACGTCCTTGACCGTGATCGGCACGCCGTGCAGCGGCCCGCGCCACGCGCCGAGGGCCGCGTCGGCGTCCAGCTCCTCGGCTGCGGCGAGCGCGGCGTCGACGTCCATCGCCACCACGCCGACCAGCTCGTCGTTGTGCGCGGCGACCGCGTCGAGCGACCGCTGCAGCAGCTCGACCGCGCTGGTCGCACCCAGGCGGATCGAGCGGACGGCGTCGTGCAGCGGACCGACCGCGTCGGGCGACACCACGTCGGGCGACACCGCGCCGGCCGCCGCAGGCTCGCCGGATGTGGAGCCCGCCGCCGCACCCACGCCACCCACCCCGAACACACCGGCGTCGGGCAGCTGGTAGTCGAACGGCACTCGGCGCCGCCGACCGGGCGGACGGGCCGCCAGCACCGCGAGCGCGTCGAGGAACGAGGACCGGGCCACGCTGCCGCGCGGCCGGGTCCCTGGCCCGTCCGTCGACATCACGATCCGATGGCCTCCAGCAGCGCCGACGACGGCGCGATGGCGCCGAAGACGCCGCCCTGCATGGTGACCATCTTCAGCGCCGACTCGTAGTTGCCCACGTCGGTCGCACCGGTGCAGTCGGTGAGCAGCAGGCACTCGTACCCTCGGTCGTTCGCCTCGCGCATGGTCGTGTGCACGCACACGTCGGTCGTGATCCCGGTCAGCACGATGTGGGTGATCCCGTGCGTGCGCAGCACCAGTTCCAGGTCGGTGGCGTAGAACGCGCCCTTGCCGGGCTTGTCGATGATCGGCTCGCCGTCGATCGGGTACACCTCGGGCACGATGTCCCAACCGGGTTCGCCGTGGACGAGGATCCGCCCGCAGCCGCCCTCGTCGCCGATCCCGGCGCCGATCTGCTTGGACCGCCAGAGCTTGTTGGGCGGGCAGTCGGAGAGGTCGGGTCGGTGACCCTCCCGCGTGTGGATCACGAGCCAGCCGGCCTCGCGCACCGCGTCGAGCACCTTGGCCGTCGGGCCCAGGCCGGCCCGCGTGAGCGACAGGTCGTAACCCATGCGGTCGACGTAGCCGCCGGGTCCGCAGAAGTCGGTCTGCCAGTCGATGTTGATGATCGCCGTCCGGGCGGGATCGATGACGCCGTCGTACGGCCAGGCGTACGGGTCGGCGTCGACGGTGGTCGTCCGTGTGCCGCTCATGCGGTCTCCTCGAGTGCTGGTTCGTGGTCGGGGTTCGGCTCCGCACCGGCCGGTCCGGAGGGTGTGGGTGCGGTGGGCGTCGGGCCGGAGGGTGTGGCATCGAGCGGTGTCGCGGTGGTGTGCCGCTGCAGCGCCTCGACGAGCGGCGCCACCGGTCCGATGGCGCCGAAGATCCCGCCCGACATCGTCACCGACCGCAGCTCGTGCTCGAAGGTCCACGGGTCGAGCGGGGCGGACACGTCGGTCGGGGTCAGGCACTCGTAGCCACGGTCGTTGGCGCTGCGGACCGTGCCGGAGACGGTCACCTCGGCTGCGAGCCCCACGACGACCAGCAGGTCCCGGCCGTGGGAGCGGAGCTCGTGGTCGAGCGAGCTGCCGAAGAACGCGTCGTGACCGGCGCAGGCCACGAGCAGGTCCCCCGGCCCCGGGCGCAGCACCGGCGCCCACGCCTCGGTGCCGACCTCCGGCA